>JAEKNW010000350.1:5000-6411 GCA_016838885.1 Candidatus Cloacimonadota bacterium | reverse complement strand
TATGACACATAACGTTATGATAAGAATAAAAACTTTTTGGCAAGGTGGCTCAATATTATGAGATTGGGTGGCTCTATTTTATGATTCTAATGGCTCAACATTATGAGACTCATGGCTCATTTCAAGAATAATATTCAGTTTATTCTTTCTTATCCGTGTTTATCTGTGTTTATCCGTGGCTAAGCTCTTCTTTTTACTCTCCCCGTCATCCAACTTCGCTAAAGCTTCGTAGGATGCCACCCGTCTCAACCGCTCTTCGAGCTGAAAGGGGATTTAAGAGGCACGGACTCTATAATCTGTTTCCATTCACAAAATAATTCGTGTTAGTTAGTGTGAAGGATCTTCTTTCTTCTTTTTATTAGTGGCGGACAAGCTGTCCATCTCCCTTCGCTAAAGCTTCGGAAGAAAAACCGTCCGACTGAAGAGGCTTTTATCCGTGATTATCTGTGTTATCCGTGGCTAAAGCTCTTCTTTCTTCTCTCTTAAAACTCTGTGGGACTCTGTGTTGACCTTTGTGTAACTCTGTGTTAAGGACTCTCCCTGTTGAATTTTTAATACCGCGATTTTTCACTTTTCACTCTTCACTTTTCACTAAAAAAACAGGGGTCAAAGATGGCCGTCCTGAAGTAGTTCATCTTTTCCCCCTGTTGAAAATACAACAGGGGTCAAAGATGGCGGCTATCTACTTTCCCACACCGTTGCCAGTGCAGTATCATCGACGTGAGTGAGCTTAACTTCTGTGTTCGGAATGGGAACAGGTGTAGCCTCACTGCTATTACCACCATCTTTGACCCCTGTCAAAAATGATTTTTAAAACTTTTACGCTTTTTTTGTGCATGAACTCTTAATAATTTTTCACTTATAATTATTAACTTTTCACTCTCTTACTGTATCTATACAGTAAGAGATAATAGAGTGTATATAAAAAATAATAAGTAAGACGATCGAGTTATTAGTATCACTCGGCTGAACATGTTGCCATGCGTACACCTGTGACCTATCAACATTGTAGTCTCCAATGACTCTAAGGGGAGATCTAATCTTGAGGTTGGCTTCCCGCTTAGATGCTTTCAGCGGTTATCCATTCCGAACTTAGCTACTCGGCAATGCAGCTGGCGCCACAACCGATACACCAGAGGTTCGTCCACACCGGTCCTCTCGTACTAAATGAAGATCCTCTCAAATCTCCTGCGCCCACGAAGGATAGGGACCGAACTGTCTCACGACGTTCTGAACCCAGCTCGCGTAACTCTTTAATCGGCGAACAGCCGAACCCTTGGGACCTTCTTCAGCCCCAGGATGAGTTGAGCCGACATCGAGGTGCCAAACACCGCCGTCGATATGAACTCTTGGGCGGTATCAGCCTGTTATCCCCGGAGTACCTTTTATCCTTTGAGCAACGGCCCTTCCA
>JAEKNW010000349.1 GCA_016838885.1 Candidatus Cloacimonadota bacterium | reverse complement strand
CATAATTTTCATGAATATATATATTATATGCCTTCAAATTCTGTAACTTATTTTGCTAGAAGAATCTGCACTCTTCCCAAAAGTTCTACTGCACCATTCGGGATAAAAGGAAATTGAGGTAATTATGAAAAAGACAGTCTTTATATATTTTTCTTATTCTGGCGATAATGATAAGTTGGCTGAATTATTTAAACAACAATTAGGATGTGATATTCTTAAGTTAGAACCAATGACAGAATATACCCACAACAGCATCAAAATCCTCTTTCAAGGAGGCAGTGAATCAATTAGGAAGAAAAGTCCTGAGTTAAAATCATACCACTTTAATTCTGCTGATTATGAAGCAATTATAATAGGTACACCAGTATGGGCATGGACTTTTTCCCCTCCTTTAAGAACTTTTATGTTAGAGAATGAGATTAAGAATAAGCAGATTTATCTGACTTGTACTCATCGGGGAAGTCCCGGAAATACTATTCAGAACTTAAGGGAGTTTTTCTCTGATAATGAGATTATTCTAACAAAAGAGATACATGCACCCATTGGAGAGAAAGAGAATATCGAGCTTTTTTTTGAAGAAGTAAAAATTAAATTGAATAAGAAAGATAACGAATAAATAAGGAAAAAACAGCTTTGTTAAGTTTGTAAAATCTATTTTAAAAGAAAAAAAAATAATATTTTCTTGACATCTAATAAAATAGTGTTGATAATGGCATTTAATATTGAAAAATCCATAAACGGGGGAAAATTAATGAAGAATTATGACATGAAAAACATTCGAAATATAGCCTTTTTAGGTTCAAGTGGAGCTGGTAAAACTACCCTCGCTGAAAACTTATTATACACTACCAAAATGATAACTCGTATTGGTAAAGTTGATGATGGAAATACTGTCATGGACTTTGACCCTGAAGAGATAGACAAGAAGAATTCCCTATCTCTTAGCTGTGGTTTCATCGACTATAAGAATAATAGGATTAATATCATTGATGCTCCTGGAACACCAGACTATATTGGTGATCAACTCTCGGTATTTCCTGCAGTAGAAACAGTTTGTATTGTAGCAAACGCTGCCGGGGGTTTCGAAGTTGGTTTAGAAAAAGCTTTAGAGCAGTTAGGTGGATCAAGTAAGAGCAGAGCTTTAATCATCAATAGATTAGATCAAGAACACTCTGACTATATGAAAGTTATTGAGACTATCTCTGAAAATTCTGGTATCAATGCCACTCCATTCATCATTCCGATAGGAAGTGAGAGTGAGTTTAAAGGTGTTGTAGATATTCTCAAGAATAAGGCTTACATTGATGGTAAGGCTGGAGATGTTCCTGCTGATATGGCTGATGATGTTGAAGAGAAAAGAATGGGGCTAATGGAAGCTGTTGCTGAATCTGATGAAGAGTTATTAGAGAAATTCTTTGAGGCTGGTGAGTTAACAGCTGAAGAAATGGCTGTAGGCGCAAAAAGTGCTATAGCTAAGGGTTTAATTATGCCTGCCTTTGCAGTATCAGCAGAAACTCAAGTTGGACTAACTACTTTAATTGATGCTATTTTAGAATATTTACCAAGTCCTGCAGATTGTGCCAAGATGAAGGTTTTAGATAACAATGAAGATAAAGAGTTTATCTGTTCACCTGATGGGAAAATTTTAGGTTTTATTTTTAAGAATTATGCAGACCCAACCATGGGTGATATTGCTTATTTCAGACTATACTCAGGTTCAATAATATCAGGTACTGATGTCTTCATTCCTGAAAAGGATAACAAGGATAAAATTGGAAACACCTATTATGCTCAAGGAAAGAGCAGAGTGGATGCAGGTGAGATTAAAGCTGGAGAAATCGGTGCTTTGGTTAAGCTAAAGTATGCTAGATCAATGGATTCAATAGTTGATTTAGGTTCTAACACTAGATGCTATCCTGTAGAGTTTCCAGATCCTGTAATGTGGAAATCAATAGTTGGGGAATCTCAGAATGATGAAGATAAAATTGGTGTTGCTATTCAGAGATTGATGAATGAAGACCCAACTATCAATCTTAAGATTAATCCGGAAACTCATGAGAATATCATTTCAGGAACAAGTGAACAGCAACTCTTATTACTTCAAAAGAAGTTAAGAAATCGTTATAAGGTTAATGCTATTCTCAAAATTCCAAGAATCCCATATCGTGAGACTATCACAGGAAAAACTGATGTTGAATACAAACATAAAAAGCAATCTGGTGGTAAAGGTCAATACGGTCATGTGTTTATGAGAATAGGACCAAAAGAACGTGGAGAAGGATATGAGTTCATCAATTCAGTTGTTGGTGGAACAATTCCTTCAGGTTTTATCCCTGCTGTTGAAAAAGGAATAAACGAGACAATGATTACTGGTATTATCGCAGGTTATCCTGTAGTTGATATTTATTGTGATTTATACTATGGCTCATATCATGACGTTGATTCTTCAGAAATGGCTTTTAAATTAGCTTCAACCATGGCTTTAAAGAATGGTTTTACTAAGTGTAATCCAATCTTGTTAGAGCCAATTCATAAAATGAAGATAGTTATCCCTACAGAGTATATGGGTGATGTGATGGGAGATATCTCAACTCGTAGAGGTAAGATTGTGGGAATGGAGCAGGAGGAAAGAAAGCAGATTCTTACTGCTGAATTGCCACTTGCAGAAGTTCATAAATACTTCCCAACTCTTAAGTCTCTCACTCAAGGAAGAGGAAAATTTACTCAATCATTTTCACATTATGAGAAAGTTCCTACTGATGAAGCTAATAAAATAATTGCTGAATCAAAGCAAGAACAAGAATAAATTGACAAAAAAACAAAGTAAAATTATATTTACTAATAAATAGGTTATTTTCCAAAGAGCCGACTATTCGTCGGCTCTTTAAAAAATCAAATTAGAGAGGAAAGCCAATGTCTGGACATAATAAGTGGAGTTCGATAAAACATAAAAAAGGTGCTGCTGATGCAAAACGTGGTAAAGTATTTACCAAACTAGGGAAAGAGATTGTGATTGCTGCTCGGATGGGTGGTGGAGATTTAGAAGCAAATCCTCGTTTGAGAACAGCTGTTCAAGCAGCACGTAATCAGAACATGCCTAAGGATAACATAGAACGAGCAATTAAGCGTGGTACTGGTGAGATTGAGGGTGCTATCTATGAAGAGATTACCTATGAAGGTTATGGTCATGGTGGCGTAGCAATCTTGATAGACTGTACAACTGATAATAAGAACAGAACTGTTGCCGAAGTTAGGCATGCTTTAGGCAAGTATGGTGGCTCAATGGCTGAATCAGGAGCAGTGTCATGGAATTTTGAGCAGAAGGGATTCTTTATGATACCTGCTGAGGGAAAAGATGAAGATGAATTCATGATGGAAGCATTAGAGGCTGGGGCAGAGGATGTGAAGTTAGAAGATGACATGTTTGAAGTTTATACAGTAGCATCTGATTTTCACACAGTGATGAAGAATTTTGAGGATGCCGGATATGAACCATTAGAACCTGCATTAGTCAAGGTCCCTAAGAACACTATAAACGCAGATGATTTTGCTGAGAAGTTAATGAAATTATTAGATCATTTAGATGATTTAGATGATACTCAGAAAGTTTGGGCAAATTTTGAAATTTCAGATGAAGTGATGGAAAAACTTAATCAAGAATAAATGATAATCATTGGCTTTGATCCCGGAACGAGAGTCTGTGGATATGGTATTATCCAGTCTGAGAAGCAAAGAATCCTAGCTGCGGGTTGCGATATTATCAAGTTAAACCCTAAGCTCAAGTTAAGTGGTAAGCTTGCTGAATTATCAAAAGCTTTATCAGCTGTATTAGATGATTATAAACCTGATATTGCTGTCGTAGAGACTATTTTTTATGGAAAGAATATCCAGTCTTCTATAACTTTAGCACATGCCAGAGGAGTCATTCTTCAGGCATGTGCTTTATCAAATATAAGGGTATTTGAATATTCACCTCGTGAGGTAAAGAAGGCTGTTACAGGTAATGGGAATGGGAGTAAATCACAAGTCCGTGCTATGATTCAGAAGATTATTGGATTGACAGCTCCCATAGAATCAGAAGATGCATCAGACGCTTTATCAGTTGCTTACACACATTTTAACAAGATGAAGTTTGGTAAATTTAACCTAGTGGAAGAGGGTTATGCAAAAGAGACATAAAGATCGAAAACAATATTTTAACGAGCAAGAATATACAACACAAAAATATATAATCCCTTTTTTAAACAGTTTTTTAGATATCAAGGGCATTAGGGTATTAGAAATTGGTTGTGGAGAAGGTGGTAATCTTCTTCCATTTCTTAAGCAAGGGTGCAAGGTAGTTGGGGTCGATTTAGCTAAAGATAAAATCGCTAATGGCAAAAATTATTTATCTGATTATATTGATGATAAGCAATGTATATTGTATGGTGATGATGTCTTTAATCTAAAATCTTTAGGAGTTTTTGATTTGATATTCTATCGAGATGTAATAGAGCATATACCTAACCATAAGAAATTACTGTCATTTACTTATGATCATTTAGATTCAGCCGGCTTTGCTTTTATAGCATTTCCACCTTGGCAAAATCCTTTTGGAGGTCATCAGCAAATGCTTAACTCTTTTTTGGGTAAAGTTCCCTTCCTTCATTTGTTAAATAAGAGATTTTATCGGTGGTTGATGGAGATTACTCGAGAGAGACCGGAGGTAATAGAGGAACTTCTAGAATTAGATAAGAGCAAGGTTACTTTGGAGTCTTTTATTAAAGTTGTCGAAGAAGCAAAGTTAAAAATCATAGCTAGCAAACTCTATTTTATCAATCCAAATTATGAGATTAAGTTTAAGTTAAAGCCAAGAGTTTTAAGTAAGAATTTGGCTTCCCTTCCCTACATAAGAAATTATTTAAGTACAACATGCTATGCTGTTTTAAAGAAATGAGGAAAATAAATGTTTAATTATATTAAAGGTATAGTGGCTGAGATAACTCCATTATACTGTGTAATAGATTGTAATGGTGTGGGATACGAAATAGAGATCCCCCTTAGTACTTATGAGAAAATTCGTAGCCAAACAGAGTTAAAGCTCTTAATCCATCATCATCAAAATGATGAGGGGGTTAGGTTGTTTGGTTTTTTGACTTTAGAGGAAAAGTTACTCTTTAGAAAATTAATATCTATATCGCGAGTAGGTCCGAAGATTGCTCTTTCGATGTTATCTGCTTTACCAGTATCAACCTTAGTTAATTCAATTCTGCATGATGATTATTCCTTGTTATCTAAGATACCCGGACTAGGAAAAAAGACAGCCCAAAGATTAATTATTGAATTGAAGGATAAGGTCGGTGATATTGAGATAAGTGGACAAGAGTATGGCTTGCCAAAATTGAATGATGTAGCAAAAGAGGCAGAAACAGCATTGTTAACTTTAGGTTATAAACCATTTGAGATTAGAAGAACTTTCCAAGAAATATTATCTGAGGAACCTCAGATTACTGTCGAGAGTTTAATCAAGAGAAGCATTAAGAATCTCTATAAGAAAGGTTAAGAGTTATGTTAGAAAGAAAAACAGCTATTAAAGTAATACAGAAAGTATTAAAAGATAATGAAATGTCGTCGAGTCTCTTAAGCAACGAAGCTAATAAAATCAAGAAAAACGATGGTAATCATGAATTTTTCTACACCTTAGTTAAAGGAATTATAAAACGTAAGCTCTATTTAGAGTATTTATGTACTCAATTAACAGATGAGAAGAAGTATGCTAAAACTGATTTAAAGATAAAAATATTATTATATTTAGGTTTGTTTCAGATTATCTATTTAGATAGTATTCCAGATCATTCTGCTGTTGATACAACAGTAGAATTAGCCAAGGAGATGTATAGTCAGAACTCAGCAGACTTCGTGAATGCGGTTTTAAGAAACTATTTACGGGCTCCAGATATCAAACTACCTGAAGATGATATTGAAAGAATATCAATAGAGCACTCTTATCCTAAAGATTTAATCGAGAGCTGGATACCTATTTTTGGATTAGAAGAAACAGAATACTTAGCCATGTATTTTAATGAGTTTCCAGAGATAAATATTCGTGTAAATAACATTGCTACATCAAAAGACAAGTTAATTTCATATTTTGAGAAGAGGGGAGTAACTCTTACAACTTATCCCGGGATTGATAACGTTTTCAAGGCTGATAAAGCTCAAGTAATCTTAAATGATGTTGCTTTTTCAGAAGGGTATTATTCAATCCAAGATGCGGCTGCTGCTTTAGTTGTTGAACTAATAGACCCAAAACAAGATGAAAGTATCTTAGATATGTTTGCCGGTCCGGGAGGTAAAACTTCTTATATAGCAGAATTAATGGAGAATAGTGGAGAGATAATTGCTATTGATAAATACCCCAAAAAGATTAAGTTAGTAAAACAAGCCATTGAGCGATTACAGTTATCAAATGTCAAGCTAGTTGTACAAGATGCTCTCAAATATGGTCCAATAGCTCCAGCTTACGATAAAGTTCTGATTGATGTGCCATGTTCTGGTTGGGGGGTTTTAGGTAAAAAAGCTGAGTTAAGGTGGCAAACACATCAGAAAAATAATGAGTTAATCAAGATTCAGAGTAGCGCTCTTAACTACGCAGCAAAATTTGTCAGGCTAAATGGTTATCTAATCTATTCAACTTGTACAATGAACAGGATAGAGAATGAGGATCAGATTGAGAAATTTCTCAAAAAGCACCCAAACTTTGAATTAGTACCTGCCAATCAATACCTACCAGACCTATACACAGATGGAGACTATCTCAAGACAATTCCCCATAAACATCAGATGGATGGTTCCTTCGGAGCAAAAATGAAGAGGATAAATTAAAGATATGACACATTTAAAAGCATTTGGCATTTCATTAATTATTTTTATATTGTTTGTGTGGATAGTTTTAGTTGTTACAACAAAAATTGTTATACCAATGAAGCTGGATATTGGGGATTCACTCAAAGCACCTGATGTTGTTGAGCTTACTCTATCTGAAGCTAAGAAGAAACTAATTGAAGCAGGATTTAATTTTCAGGATTCCTTGGCAATAGAGTGGGTTAAATCCCCAATCTATCCTGACAGCACAGTCATTTCACAAAATCCTATTGCTAACAAAATAGTTAAGAATAGAAATAGGATTAAATTAGAAGTTAGTAGTGGTGGAATAGAAGTAGTAATACCGACAGTATTGGAAGAGAATGCCATTAATGCCAGCTCTAGAATTAAACAAATGGGATTAGAGGTAGAGCTAGTTAAAAAGAATTACGGACTTTATCCTGAAAATACAGTTGCAGTGGTTGAACCGACAGTAGGTACTAAGGTTCTAAAGGGAAGTAAGGTTACTCTATATATTGAATCAGAAATTGAAGATATTATGATAGATAAGCAAGAAGAAAGCCTTGAAGAATCTCAAAGTAAGTCCGAAATAGATGAAATTAGTTTAGAAGATATCCTAAAAGAAATTTAAATTCAATAACAAAATTTGATTAATAATAGTAGCTAGGAAAGTAATAACCTGGTAAATTAATTTGATATGGGGAAGTAAGATGAAAAGAATTATGATAATAATGTTACTCTTAATAACCGGAAAAGTAGTTAGTCAAGAGTTGCCATTAGAACTTTTTAAAGATATTGACAAGTGTTTTGTTAAGACACACAGGATTATCCCTGATTATGATTTAAAGAGAACTTATATAACAACAAAGACATATTATGAGTTTGATGATCAAGGCAGAATTAGAGAGATTATGCGTTATGGTGGTAATAATGCCTATCAAGGTTATTATAGCTACTCCTATTCTGATACCTTAGATGTCAGATCTTTTTTTAGTACCCATAATGTTATCACAGAAAGATTTACTACTAAATACTTAAATGACCATGGTGATACTGAAGAAACTTTATATTCTTGGGGTGGAAAGTTATTAAGTAGAGTTATCAGTTCTACAGACCCAGAGAAACACCAAACTAATTATGAATACTATAATGATGCAGGTTATCCCCTTTATTCTGATGTTAAGGTAAAATTCCCTGACGGAAGAATAGAAAAAATTATTACTTATGACTATGATGGCTTCCCAGTCTATTATGACTATTTTAATTACGATGAGAATAAGCGTTTAGATTCTCAGAGGAAAATAGATTATCGTGATACCTTGGTAACAGTTGTTGAGTATGATTATAGTGATAATAATAGTTTGATAAAAAAGGCTACTATAGATTTCAAAAAGAATCGTTCACTTGTAGAGAATTTTGTCTATGATATCTTAGGAAGATTATCATTAGAGACTGTTTATGAGAAGTCTCAAGATTTTGGTGGGATTGAAGAACTTGTAATGAAACGAGAAATATATTATGAAAATTATGAAGAAATTAAAGATAGCTCTCATAAAGGTGATGATGCTAGAGATGTTTTAGAAGAAAAGTTGGCACTTAAGGCTGAACGTGATGCTAAAAGATTAGCCAAGATTAAAGCAAAACAAGATAAAGAGAGAGAAAAGGCAGAGAAGAAAGAACAAGCACGTTTAGAGAAAGAGAGAATGCTCTTAGAAGAGCGTGATGTTTATAAATTAGAAGAGATAGAGAAAGAGAAAGAAGCTGAAAAAGAAGAGGGAGAGAAAGAGTAGGGTTTTCTAAATAAGCATTAAGAATATAAGCAAAAGTTATCTCTCTAACATAATGGTAACAGGACCGTCATTAATTAAAGACACTTTCATATCAGCCCCAAAGATACCCTCTTGGGGGCTTTTATATTTTTCTTTTATTTTTTGTGAGAATTTATCATATAACTTATGGGCATCTTCCGGCTTAGCAGCTTTTATAAAATCAGGCCTACGACCTCGTTCGCAATTAGCATAGAGTGTGAATTGTGAGATAAGTAGAAGATCATAGTTCAACTCAAGCAAAGATAGATTCATTTTTCCTTGATTATCCTCGAATATTCTAAGGTTGAGGACTTTATTAACTAGCCATTCTAAGCTAGATTCATCATCATCTTCAGCAATACCAATAAAGACCAATAAGCCTTTATCGATTTTAGAGATTATCTTATCATCAACAACTACTGAAGCCTCTTTTACTCTTTGAATCAGAAGTCTCAAGTTAAACAACTCCTGCTTTGATGAGGTCATGTAGATGAATGACACCTACTGGAATATTATCTAAATCTAACACAGGAAGAACAGTAATATTATATTGTTCCATGAGATTAAGAGCTTCAACAGCTAATTTATCAGCATAAATATATTTGGGGTTCTTAGTCATTGCTTTTTCTACTGGGAAGTTTTTTATATCTGAATTACCTTCTTGTAAGAATCTTCTTAAATCTCCATCTGTAACGATGCCGATAAGTCTCTTATTTTCCGTAATTAGGGTACATCCCAGCTTCTTAGAGGTCATCTCCATTATAGCGACATCCATAGTCGCATTAGCAGAGGTGAAAGGGACATCTGCTTGATCATGCATCAAATCAGCTACTTTAAGCAGAAGTTTTTTTCCTATTGAGCCACCCGGATGAAATCTGGCATAATCTTCTAAAGCAAAGTTTCTTTTCTTTAAAAGGGCTACAGCTAAAGCATCTCCCATTGCTAACTCAACAGTTGTACTGGCCGTTGGGATCAAACCAAGTTGTTCATAATCTTTAGGAACCGAGCAATCTAAGGCTATATCAGAATATTTTGCTAAGCGAGATTCCATATTACCTGTTAATGCAATTAAGGGGATATTATTAAATTTTATATAGGGTATAATGGAGATTACTTCTTCAGTATTGCCACTATTTGAGATTGCGATTACTACATCATTTTTTTGAAGCATCCCTAAGTCTCCATGAATCCCTTCTGCAGGGTGGAGAAAGATCGAGGTTGTGCCAGTGCTGGCAAGAGTGGCAGAGATCTTTCTTCCTATTAATCCGGCTTTTCCCATACCTGTAACTACAACCTTACCTTGGCAATTGATAAGAATATCAAGAGCTTTAACCACATTGTCAGTAACTTTATCATGGGCAAGTTTGAGGGCTTGAGATTGCCTTAAAAGCTCTTGCTTAAAATCATCAATATAGTTGTTCATAATATGCCTTTATTAAAAAGTTAAGTCTAATGCAAGTGATTATACCTGCATTAGACTTTTTTTTGTTAATTTATTCTTTATCGTTTAATACTAAGTCTATTGCTTCAGTAAGAGAAACAACCCCTAAATTACCTTTAGTATGTCTTCTAACTGAAACACTATTAGTTTCGGCTTCTTTTCCGCCTAAGACAAACATATAAGGTATTTTTGCCATTTCAGCTTCACGGACTTTGAAATTAATCTTTTCCGATCTTTCATCGATTTCAGCTCTAATACCTTTAGCTTTCAAGGCAGTTAGAACTTCATCTGCATATTCAGAAGTTGCATCTGAAATAGGAAGAATTTTGACTTGAATAGGGCAGAGCCAGACAGGGAAGTTACCTGCATGGTATTCTATCAAGGTTCCGAAGAATCTTTCAATAGAACCTAAGAGAGCTCTATGAATCATATACGGACGATGAGCTTGATTATCACTTCCGATATAGTCCATTTCAAAGCGAGTTGGAAGATTAAAATCAAACTGAATAGTAGTGCATTGCCATGACCTATTAAGGGCATCTTTAATCTTGATATCAATCTTAGGTCCGTAGAATGCTCCACCGCCTTCATCTATTTTATAATCTAAGTTATGTTTTTCAATTGCTTTGCGAAGAGATTCAGTAGCAGCCTTCCACTCTTCGGGATCGCCTACAGATTTCTCCGGCATAGTTGAGAGATAAATCTCGAAGTTTTCAAAACCAAATTTACCTAGAACCATGAGGGAGAAGTCTAATAATTTTTCAACTTCACTTTCTAATTGATCAGGAGTACAGATAATATGTGCATCATCTTGAGTAAAACCACGCACCCTCATCAAGCCGTGGAGGGCTCCGGAAAGCTCGTTACGATATACTGTGCCTAATTCAGCTAATTTCATAGGTAAATCACGATAACTTCTTTTCGAAGATTTATAAATCATGATATGAAAAGGACAGTTCATTGGTTTCACGTAATAATCAATACCATCCATCTCCATAGGATTATACATCCCTTCTTTATAGAAGCTTAAGTGTCCACTAGTTTCCCATAAATGACCTTTACCGATATGAGGAGTATAAACTAAATCATAGCCATACTCTAAGTGTTGATTTTTCCAGTAACTTTCTATAAAATGCCTAATCAAAGCACCTTTGGGGTGCCAAAGGACTAAGCCTGGTCCGATATCGTCATTTATCGAAAAGAGGTCTAGTTCTTTACCAATTTTTCTATGGTCTCTCTTTTTAGCTTCTTCTAGGTTATTGAGATAAACTTTTAACTCTTTAGGAGAAGGGAAGGAGATACCATAGATTCTTTTAAGCATCTTATTTTTTTCATCTCCACGCCAATATGCTCCGGAAGAACGTAAAAGTTTAAAAGCTTTGATTTTCCCGGTATGAGCAAGATGAGGACCTCTACAAAGGTCAGTGAAATCACCTTGAGTATAGAGTGATAAAATCTCGTCTTCAGGGATTTCATTAAGAATTTCTAATTTATAGGGTTCATCCATTTTTTTAAAAATCTCCATGGCTTCATTACGAGAAACCTCTTTTCTCACATAAGGAAGCTTTTCATTGGAGAGTTCTTTCATTCTTTCTTCAATTAATACTAAATCTTCTTCTGAGAAGGCTTTCTCACTATCGAAATCATAGTAGAAGCCATTCTCAATAGCTGGACCGATAGTAACTTTTACCTTAGGGAATAGTTGTTTAACAGCCTGTGCCATTAAGTGAGCAGTTGAGTGCCAATAGATATCAGGTCCCTCTTCGGACTTGAAAGTAATAATGGCTACTTCTGCATCATGGTCTATCTCATGATCTAGATCAACTTTTTTTCCATCAACAATCCCGGCTAAACTTGCATTAGCCAGTCCTTCGCTAATACTCTTTGCGACATCTAAAACAGTGATTTTTTCACTAAATTCTTTTATAGCACCATCAGGTAACTTTATTTTTATGTTCATTTATTTCTCCAAAAAAAATTACTCTTTATTCTCTTTTATCATTTTTTCCATATCTTTAGCAACATCATCTAAGAGTGCTTTTAATTCAGCATCAGATAGATTTTTGTCTTTGTTATAGATAGGTTCTAAAACTTTTTTCTCTATATCAGTTCTTGTTTTTCTCCATTCAGAGACACTTGGCTCAGTGGCTGCTTCATTAAGCTGGTCGTAGACCTCAAACAAATTACTATTATTCTCCAGTCTCTCTTTTAAAGGAGATACTTGAAGGGCACTTCTTCTTAATGGCATGTAATAAGTCTCGTAAGACCATTTAGCAGTTTGTTCCTTATCCGTTAACCATTTAACGAATTTCCAAGCAGCTTCTTCTTTCTTAGAATCGCTTTTGAAAATCGCTATATTGGTCCCACTTATTACATTCTTTTTGGTTCTGAAGCTAGGGATAGGAGCTATTCCAATATTGAATTTTAACTTATTATCATTAGCCATAAAAGCCATAGATACACTAGATCCTTCATACATTGCAACTTTCGAAGCTAGAAAATCATTTTGACCTTCATAACCCTTGGAAAGATAAGCTACGTTGTTATCAACAACTAATCCCCGTAAATATCTTAAAGCTTCAATCCCTTCTTTACTATTAAAAAGAGCTTTGTTATTTTCATAATCAAAAATCTCTCCACCCGCTTGAAGAATTAGATTAACAAGCTGAGTAGCACTGCTATTGATGTTAGTTATATAGATGTAAGGGTTACCTTTATCATCTCTCTCAGCAGAAATTACTCTAGAAAATTCTATGAAATCATCCCATGTTTTAGGTGGGATATTTGGATCAAAACCATATTTTAAAAACATATCCTTGTTATAATAGAGAACTCTTACGCTCTTATTAAAAGGAAATGTCCATATTTTATCTTGGTAAGTATTACTTGAAATAAAGACAGGATAGAAATCTTTTTCAATATCTTCACTTAATTGCGGATCTTTATCAATGAAATTTTGAACCGGTACTAAGACCCCTGATTTAATGTAATCAACTGTTGTATTTTCATAGAGCTGAGCTAAATCAGGCTGATTTCCTGATTGGATTGATGCAGATAGTTTCTGAGTCAATGCGGTATAGTTTCCTATCGAAACTTCATTAACTATAATCTCATCTTGGCTTTCATTAAACTCTTTAACCAAGCCGTTTAATGAGTTACCTAAGGGACCACCCATACTGTGCCAAAATAATAAATTTACTTTGTCTGACTTATCTTCACTTTTGCTACAAGATATTGCTATCATGCTCACTACTAAAAGAATAATGATCCAAAATCTTCTCATTTTATCTCCATGATTACATATTTTTTTCTTTAATATCATTCTCTTTTATCCTTTATTTAACGTCAATCTTTTTTTTGAAATTGCAGAAAAATCTAATTTTATGAAAGTTCTAACATAACCCAGCTTTAAACCATTCGGGTTAAAAATTAAAGTCTTATGAAAAAGCTTTCACTTATATATAGGGTCCACTTTTCCAAAAATGTCCCGGTTTTTGAAAAATAGTTAAAAATAATTTAAGTGAAATATTTACATTTAGCTTTTATTATGATGTTATGTTGTCTATTAAAGGATTTTAAAAACAGGTGTCCCTGATAGAGGCTAGCGTCACCGTTAAGACCAATTACACGAATTACTCCCTTTAAATAAACACCGATATAGAGCACGAAAGTTTTAAATACCCTCTTCATTTGCTCTAGCAAATGTCCCCAAGAGGGGAACATCATACGAAGCTTTAGCGAAGTATGATGGCATCGAAGATGACGGGGTGTTTCTTCAATCCCCTCTTAATCCCGAAGGGATGGTGCAAGAGGGGTGGTATCCTTCGAAGCTTCCTACTTCGCTTAAGCTATGTAGGATTAATTAGCGAAGTATGATGGCGGGGAGAGTAAAAAGCTTAGCCACGGATAAAATTCCTTCTTCTTTAGTGATTTTGTGAGATTTTTGTGCTTTTGTGTTAGAAAGCCTCTTCAAATCCCCATGGGATGAAAATACAATAGACAGTGCTCGCAGACACTGTTATAGATACAAACAAAATCAAAGCCCTGGAGGGGCGATAATATTCTTTTCATTATGAATAATACTCTCCAGAGAGCCACCCAGTATCATTATGTTAAGCCACTGATATTACAAATTGGAGCCATACATTTTCATGTACAGAGCCTTTTAAATAATTGGAGGCTCAAAGTTTCTTCAGAACTATCTTCAATGAGAAGATATTTGTAGATTTTTATTGCTTTGATTTACTTATCTATGTAAAAAAAAGCAGATTATTTGACAAGTGGACTTTGCAAGGCTTACTTGTCTAAAGTGTTGTTATTTAATTATTATAGGTGCCTGGACAAGGACGGGTAATCGGAGAGATTACTGAAAAGCAAAAAGATCTCTACGAGAAACTGGGTATGAAATATCCCTCGTTATAAATTTCTGGAACGTAGGATAAAATAGGAGCTCACACTCTTTGAAAAACTTTTAGCTATCATGCGTTCAAAAATGGAGTTGATTTGTCTCTACTAATGAGAATCTTTAATCATTCTTCTCAAGCTGTTACTTTACGCTATATAGGAATTACTCAAGATCAGATTGATGATGTTTATGTTAATCTGGATAAGATACTATAGTTTATAGGGAAAAGTTCACTTTTTGAATTGGAGTTTTTAAAAAGTGAACTTTTCATTTTTTTTAACTTATTTAACTCGATCTTCTAGGTATGTTAAATGAAGTAATTCAAGTTTGGCTTGTTCAGAAGGGAACTTGAAGTTCCATCTTTTTTCCATAAAAGTAAGGAGTTTTAAACCTCTTTCTTTTATCTCATCAGCAGTCCATTTATCATATCTTGACACTTCAAGCTCTGATAAAGATCCGTTTGAATAACCATTTCTTATCGTTTCTCCATTAGAGTCTTTAACAACATTTTTTTTTGTAGGAAAATCATAGTTTTGCAGACTTGAATTAATAATCGCTGATAGAGGTAAAAGATTCCCAAGAGATCCATTGAGGAATTTACGTTGATCTTCAGAAAAAGACCCAAAATGTTCTTTCCAATAATCATTACTTGCATTTTGAGGGTATATATGTTCGATTGAGACTCTATCCCTTTCTTTTATGATAAAATTCTCCCAATTAATTTTAGGATTATTTCTTAACTCTTTCAGTTTTTCTTCATATTCATAAAGGAAGTAATAAATGTCTTTCCATCCGTAAAACCCTTTCCCACTGGATTTAAATTTTTTGCTAATGAAATCTTTAAAAGAGTTATACATTAAAAATCCATTATCAAATACCCATTCTAAGTTTCTATCGAAAGATTCTAATAGTTCATCAATCGTTGTTTCATCTTTATAAAGGTTTCTTGCCTCCCTTGAGTATATGCTACTAGTATAACTTGTTGAAGCCCTGACTACTCTAAATGCAATAAAGATAAATCTTTCAATTGCTTTGAGTAGTTTAATCCTTGATTCATCTCCGATTGTTGTTTTAACGAAACAGCTCATGATTAAAGGTCTAAAAAATCCAACACCAATCCTATTTAATTTATCCATCCATATTTTCTCTTCTAAAGATAAATTATTACTTAAAGAAGGAAAGTATGTATCATACCAATATGTGGAAGCTTCCTGTAAACTTATTACATAATCATTTATGTCTTTTATCTGTAACTTAGACTTAATTGTTTCATTCTCATTATCTTCTTCTTCATTAATATCTGCATCATCTTCATCTTCTTCTTGATCACAACTAGAAATCTCTTCAATCATGGACAAATTTTCTGTTTGTATTTCAATCTTATCAAATATCTTTTTGGGAGAGAAATACTCGTCTAATAAGAAGTGTATATAGTCCTTTCCTGTTTTACGACTATATTTGAAATACATTATCCAGTGAGCCCTTAAGAACTCATCGTCGCTTAGTGGATAGCTTTTATTACGTCCTAATTGGTAATATACTTCTTTCCATGCATCATTAATGTTACTTCTCGTTTCATACTTTACATCATCAGCAACTTGTTTATCTGTATAAAGGGTTGTTAAATATATAAGTCTATTTTTTAGTAATTCTAAGTCTGAAAGCTTTTTACCTCTATTGTTCATAGTTTCAAATGCTACATATACATCAAAATCATCATCTAATTCATATAGGTTAAACATTAATTGTCTTGTTAATTTATTAAATAGCTTTTTAACAACTTCAATTCCATGATTATCCACCAAATTACTGATCTGTTTACTGAAAAACTTTTTAGCGTTTTCTAGATTCAGAGTGTAAAAGGTTTCATTAATTGTTCCCCCATAAGGTTCATCATAAATTCTATGAATCAAAAACTTGTAAGATGGATTATCTGACTCATATCCTAATAAATAGGTTTTAACAATCTCCTGTGGTGGTTTCATAACAACAATGAACTGCTCAATAAGCTTTGATAATGTTTTAGAACCAAAATATATCTCTTCTTTTTCACTACTATATTTAGCAGCAGTTTCAAAAATACATTGCAATAAGATTGAAACAGTTGTGAGTCTTTGCTGTCCGTCAACTATATAGAATGCTTTATATTCTTCATCTTTTAGTAACCAGTCTTCATTTTTCCATGTTTTCCATACGTTTTCAGGTACAGCTCTGATAGATAAAACCCCTGTATAATGTTTTCTGTTATCATTTAATGTTATCAAATCTTCCCAGAAATCTATAAGTTGTGTTTCTCTCCAAGCATAACCCCTTTGATAATCAGGAATCCTGAAAATCTTGTTATCAAATATTTGAGTAATAGATTTTAGTTCTTTATTAGACATTAGACCTCCTATTTTTACCTAATCTGTAATATTCTGAAAATCTCATGGTAGTCCTCCTTATATTTTCAAGTTAAACTGTTTTATTTTTACTTATTTAATTAACTAATTCATTCAAATATTAATCATTATCTTATGTACTAAACTCAATTGATTTATTAAGAGGTTCTTCAAGCTCATATTTGATAGTAAAATTATCTTTCCCCAGAAACTATTCATTTTTAGTAATTTTTTCATTGAAAAACTCATAAATTTCATCAACTTTATTCTTAAAACTATCAATAGCTATATGTTTTATTTTGTACATATCAATAATACAGCCAATAATTTCATCTCTTTTCAGTTCTTCTAGATAATTTTCAGAGGTAGCATTTTCACAAAGTGTTCTTAAACTCTCAAAATACTGATACATTTTAAAATTTGTTCTTTTATGATCAAAGATAGAAACGTCAAATGGCCTTACATTACCGATAGAATTAGATATAAGAGTTATAAATGCTACAAGAGTAATTGGCATATCGTAATTTTGAGAGAAGACATGACCTGTTCTATGTTGTAGTTCATGAGAATATAAAATCAATAATTTAAAGAGGTATTGTAGCGATAAATCTTTGTTATCTTGGTTACTATTTTCTAGTAATTCATTAATACCCTGCTTGCCTGCTTCAGATAAACTAACTTCATTGTTAGAAAGATAAATTTTTTCTGATCTATAGTTTTCAAGTAAAGCTGTTTCCTCAGCATGCATTTCGAATAATCTTGATTTAATTAATAAAAACCATATAAGACATAGTAGTTTATTAGATTTCTCTAAAACATTTCCAAAACTTAAAAATGTTCTAAAACCATAAACTTCGTTTTGATAAATTTTAATTATTGTGTAATCTCCACTTCTTAGGGCATGCACAAGGAGTCTTGAGATAATTACCAAATTTTCGAAAACTGGGAAGTGCATCGAAACCTTATTCTCAATAATGTAACGACCTAATCTGAACTCACCATGAGCTAAAGAACAATATGTGTTCATGAATGAAGATAATAAATCTGTTTTTTCTTGTTGAGATAAGCTTGCATTTCTATCAATAGAAGTAAAAACATCATAATATAGACAGGAAAAATATTTTTGAGTATATGACTCTCCACCAATCAGATAATCTTCATTTTTGTTATGGATTATAATACTGTGAAATAAAGCAATAAAATCAAATATAGTCTCATTTTTCTTGATAATAGAATAGCTGTTGTTACTAAAAGTATCCTTAATTTTATCGTATATAATTAGAACAAGCTGATCGTATTGAGTTTCATTGCTCAATAGCTCATTTAATGATTTTTTAGATAATTTCTTTATCTCATTGATATCAGATTTGAAGTATTTAAATGATACTTCAAATTTACTAACATGAAAGGATAGAGGGAATTTACTAGCCAACCTATCAGAGTAGTTTATTAGTAGTAATATTTCTTCAAAATCGTCTTTATTAATAGCTTCATAAAATTCATTATCAATATTATGTTTTACCAAACTTATCTTATCATAATGGCTATCTTTTTTTTTATTTTCCCCAAGACTAATTTCTACGATTTGGTAGCAAGAATTGTAAAAATATTCTTTCTTGTATACTAATTCCCAGAATATAGTAATAACTTGTAGAATTATAAAAATCATAGAAAAACATGTAAAAGTCATGGCATTAAACATTTTAAAACTATAAAATATGTATGAGGAGATGAAAAGGAGGATTTCTAAAACAGATATGTTTTTAATATTCATTCTAGCAAACACAGATAATTTTGAAAATGCTTCTGCAAAACTAACACCCAGAAATTTTTGATCAGATTTTACTTGTGTAAGAATTCCAAACATTGATAGGTTTAAAGCTATTAATGTTACTGTCGAGGTAAATAGAATCTGAAAATTAACATTATTATCATGAAAAACGAAACAGAAGTCTGCTAATGGTAGTTTGCAGGTTAAATACTCAATGCTAATTGCAAGAAGTATTATAAATATTGTTGCTAAGTACAAACTTTTATTAACTAGGAGGTCTTTAATCTTTCCCATAATCTTTCTATCTTACCTAACCCTCACCTGTCCATTCATCAACATCGGTAATAAGAAATCTCGTAATTTGGATAGTTCCCTGTTCTCAACAATTTTGCTTCTTATCTTATCCCAATATAGCTTAACTATACTATCATACTTGGTGGCAGTATTTTCTTTAGGAAGGATTATTGTTGTTTCTTTCAGAAATTTAAAGTGTCTAGCATAACCATAATTAGATAAGTCAATCATTTTTAATATTTGATAAAGTAATGTTGCCGGTAATTTATTTGTATTTGAAGATAGTATCTGTGTACCATCAGCACCTCTAGCGAAATCAAAATTAACATATTTGAATATCCGAGTATGGTCACCAAAAACTATTATAGGATCATCCTTTCCTTTGAGCATATATGATTCATCATCTATGTAACCACAAATAAATCTGGTGCTCTGGTCAATGATTGGTATAATCCCATCTATACCATATTCTTTAGCTTGAACTTTCTTTACTGACTTCTGTTTTTGGAGTATAGTCTCAACAGTTGTTGCTCCCCACCCCTCAGGTATCTCTCTATTCAATTCTTCATTATATACCATCTTTCCGCCAGATGATTTATATGGTTTGCCATTCTCATCAGGAAAGTCATATTGTACAAACCAATAGTCATAGAGTAATTTAGCCATAGACTCTAATTCAGCATTAATTTTTGTATTTAACTCTATTTTAGCATCAAGGTCTGAAAGGACTATGGCAATTTTTTGTTGAATATCATTTTTAGGAAACTCTATCTTTATCTCTGATATGTGGTCTAACCTAAGTGAGGGTACTGTACTTCCAACACATACATTTGCAAAGTGTTTTGTTAATGTTTTTAGCTTATAATAAAGATACTTAGGGGAATACCCATCCATAAAATCATAGATCACATAACATCTTTGATGTAGATCAAATTTACCGATATAGTGTCTAGGTTCAAAAACTTGTCTAGAATCTTCTCCAGCAATAATAATTGCTTCTGAATCGAACAAATACTTATTACTTCTTTTTATTAATGTTGACCTATCATAAAAGGGATATTTACCATAACTTAAAGCATCTTTTACATCACTTTTGCCATTTGTTACTTTGGCGATATCTTTAATACATTTATAACTATTCATACTCCTCCCCTTCGGAATTTTTCATACTCTCATTTTCTAATCTTTTAACCTCTTGTTGCAAGTTTACTCCTTTATCTGTCAATCTATATTTTTGTGTAGGGCTTTTGGGTGAGTCTGGTTGAGTCAATTCTACTAATCCTAGCTCAATCGCAGGGTTTAGGTAAAGATTTCTAAATGTGTTTCTATCTTTAAGTTTTATCAATGCTAATATCTCCTTACTACTTAATTGACATTCTAGTACAATAATTAGTTCTCTTACTTGCTGGGTTACTTGCTGGGTTACTTGCTGGGTTACTTGCTGGGTTACTTGCTGGGTTACTTGCTGGGTTACTTGCTGGGTTACTTGCTGGGATGGTGCAAACATATTGTTATCTCTATTTTCACCAATGGATCTCATATAGCCTTTTTCAAAGGGGATGGATATTTCCAAGAAGTTTTCCGATATTTTGAAAACACTTATTGGGTAATGTTCAAGAATTCTGTGCATACCAGAACCAAGTTGTTCGACTAACCCTAAATCTTTAAAAACTCTCATTAACTCCCTATTTCTTGGCATAGAACGTCCGTTGAAAAATTCCTCCTCATTTAAACCGGTTACTAATCCACCGTAGGATGTTATAGATAGTCTATTAGAGTATATTTCAACTACCGGAGGAACTTCCCGAGAGTAATCATTATGAACAATAGCATTAATAAAAGCTTCTCTTAACGCAATTTTGTTAATCATTCTACGCACATTTCTTTTTGCATTACCAGTTATAAATGTAAAGGTTTTATTCTCAATATCAAGTTTATTGATGATTGATTCTGTGACTTTAGGAAGAGAACAGTAACCATATTCTTCATTTTCGATTAAAATTTGTTTATCTTTTCCTGCATATTTCGCTACTTTAAAAGAAATGCTATTTTCATCAGCAAGAAGATATCCGACATAATTTATTTTTCCATCTTCAGTATATAAATCTAGATTTTGTAGAAAAGAATCATTTATGGTGAATCCTTTTTCTTGATAATAGATTTTAAGTTGAGCGAAACTGTGGTTGCTGTATCTTGGTGAAACAATATTTCTCAGAGAATCTCTTGTTCTTGAAGAATACATCTTGTCAATCATCTCAGATGTCATTTGTTGGATTCCACTAGCAATACGGAGATAACACCCCGCTGGAGTTAATCCAAACTTTCTTAAATAATATGGCTTTTCTGTACCTCTAGTAATAATAACATGTACAACAGGTTTACTTTCAATTTTTTCTAAAACAATATCAAAGAAACCAAGACAATTAGGCTGGATATTATTTTTTATCCTATCTGATATCTTAAGTTGTAAAGAATCAGGATTTTCAACACCAATAATTCTACCATCATCAGCTATACCTATGTAAATATCCCCACCTTTAGGTGAATTTAAAAATGCAACAACCTCTTTCTCAAAATGTTTGTTTAAAATTTCTTTAAATTCAGTTGTTGAATTTTCTAATCTATTCATAATCCAACCCTTCAAAGTTTTTCATTATTTCATCTTCTAGTCGTTTAGACTCTTCAAACATCTCTGCTAGATTAGATTTATAGTTAGCCATTTTTTCTTCAAATTCAGCATGACTGATATCAACATATTCTATCTTAATCTCAAAGTATTGACCTGCAGAAAGAGAATAGTTTTTCTCTTTAATTTCATCATAAGATACAAGTATTGAGAAGTTTTCTATTACTTCTTTGTTATTGAAAGTATCAATTATTTTTTGTTCTTCAGCTGGAGAGAGAACAGTTTTTTGATTTTTCCCTTCTTTGACCTTCTTACCTAAATTTGAAGCATCAATCAGGATTACATCCTTAGAGTTGTTCTTATCTAAGAAGAGGATAGAAACATTTGTTCCAGTAGTAGCAAATATGTTAGATGGCATTGATACAACTCCTGCTAGCATTTTGTCTTCAATAAGCTTTTGTCTAATCTTCATATCTATACCAGATTGAGCAGTTATAAAACCAGTTGGAACAACTATAGCCGCTTTACCCTTTTCAGTGAGAGAAAACATAATATGTTGAATGAAGAGTTCATAAATAGCCATACTATCTTTTTTCTTGGCTGGAATAGTTGGAATACCTGCAAAGAATCTAGTCTTATTTGCATCATTATCTAGCTCATCCCTGAAATTAGAGAAATCTAATTTGAAAGGAGGATTTGAAACAATAAAATCGAATTTCTTTAAATGCCCTTTAGAATCTCTATGATAAGGATGTAAGATTGTATTACCTTGAATGATGTTAGGTATAGAATGCACTAGATTATTTAAGATAAGATTGAGTCTTAACAGGTTAGAAGATTTCTGAGAAATATCTTGTGAATAGATAGTACATTTATCTTCACCAATAGCATGAGCAACATTCATGAGCAAAGTACCTGAACCTGCTGAAGGGTCATATACAGTAACATTGGCATGAGGTTTATCTACTAATATAGCAGCCATAATCTTGGCTACTGCATGGGGAGTATAATATTCAGCGTATTTACCTCCACCATCCTTATTATAGTCTTTGATCAGATATTCGAAAATAGTCGAATAAAAATCATATTTCTGGGTAAATATCTCTTCAAAATTCACTTTGACTAATTTGTTAATTATTGCTTTAGCAAAATCATCTCTTTTATTAGCATCGTTAATATAGTCAGTCAATCTGTCAAATAACTGAACTTTTGCGCCTCCATCTGTTTTCACAGAAAAGATATTATTGTTCATTAGGGCAATATCCATGAGGGTGTCATCAAAGAGTTTACCAAAATCATCATCAGTCTGTCTGTTAAAAAGTTCAGCGATGAAGTGGTCTGGTTTCAGTTTTGCTGTATCTGGACTAAGTTGCATTAGAAGCATCTCATAGTCGTCTTCATTATAGCCTTTTAATTTTTTAGCCCAGTCATCAGACTTTAAACTAGGCTCTAGGGTCTTAACTTCATGAGCAAATTTATCATTCATAAACTTATAGAGGAAAGTCTGAGTTATTATCTTAAATTCATTACCATCATTTCCTAAACCATAATTGGCACAAATGCTCTTCAAATCATCAATTAATTCTTTTATTGCTGTTTCAAATGTTATATTCATATTTATTCCTTATAGCATACTAAGTAGTGTATAGTTATGCAAAATGTCACTTATTATAGTAAATTATCCACCATTTATAATGTTAGGGTTAAATTCTTTTAGATATTCATTAACAATTAAGTTGTTGATATACTTAGCAGTTTTAGATTTCATAGCAAATTTTTCTTCTTTATTAAATTTTTCAACCACTATCTTACTCATAGCACCATCAAAAAAATCAATGTTATTTAACATATTATAGTTCATTAAAACTTGTGAATCAGCAGATTCCTTAACTTTAATTAAAGCATTAAAAATCTTCACTTCATTTTTAGAATAATCTCCCAGTTCTAACAACCTCTTATGAATACGCATAAATTTCACATCATTATTATATTTGGTTTTTATTAAATTATTTTTCCTATTTAACTCTTTAATTTTATCGTATATTTTGTTCAATAGGCCAATATTACCTTTCATCTCAGATTGGGAAACTTCTGAAAGTTTGTTTTTTTCTAGAAGTCTTTTCAATTCTTCATAGAGATTAACATATTCAATATCCTTTTTATCTTGATTTAGTTCAAAAGCTTCTCTGGTCTTTCTCAAATTATTTTTCAATTCATCAGCTAAAATAAGTTCTGCTTCAGATATCTTAGTAAAATGAAAAATAACATCTTCAAGAGCAATATTAATTAGATTTGTGTTGTCAATATTATTTGCTAAATCATCTTTTGCATTTAACAAAGCTAAATGATTAACTGTTTCTTTATAGAGATCGTTTAATTTCTTAAAATCTAATTTATTAAGTAAGTCGGCATTGTCCTGTGACCTAATTAAGTTATAAAGCCCTTTAGCATTCTCTAAAGCTTTTTTGATTTGAAGTATTTGCTGGCGGTTATCAATAATACTAATCTGTTTGGAAAATTCCTCTGCATTTTCTGTATCATAGATAAAAAGTACAGCTTTAATTTCAGCTATTTCTTTTTCAATTTCTTCCTGGCTTTTGAACATTAAATCATAATATTTAAAATCATCACCCAGTTCTCCATTAAGTTCTTTAAAATACATTTCGTTAGTTTTGTCAAATTCAGAGATTATATCTGCAAAATCAACAACATAACCATATCTAAAATCTTTATATGTTCTATTAACCCTAGTTAATGTTTGGAGAAGGTTATGACTCTTAACTACCCTTCCTAAGTAAAGCTTCTTCAATCTCGGAGCATCAAAACCTGTTAAAAGCATATTAAAGACAAAAAGAATATCTATATCTCCAGCTTTATAGTCTCTGACCCAATCATCTCTATCTTGTTTACTTCCAATATTATTTAGAATAAGTTGAGAAGTAGTAACTCTACATTCTTTTTTAAACTTACTTGTATATGTTACTTGTTCTTCGTGGATTTCATCATCAAATCTAGCTTTAGCAGTATATTTGTTCTGGAATTTCTCAAACATCATCTTTGCTTGTTTTGAACTGTCACAAACTACCATTGCTCCAATAGAACTATTAGCAAACATAAGTCTGCTCTTTTCGAAGTCTTTTATAATATAGTCAAGCATTGGTTCCACAAATGATGGTTTTGCAAAGATATCATTCTTAGACATGCCACCTTTATTAATTTCAAGTTCTTTAAGTATTTCCTTTAGCCTTAAGCTGTAATCACTTGATATTTCCTCTCTAATCAATCTCAATGTATAACCATCAGCAATTGAAGCATTATAGTAGTACTTATGGATATAATCTCCAAAAATTTCTTTAGATTTATACTCTTTAGTAATAAGAGGAGTACCAGTCAAGCCTATTAAAATAGCGTCTTTATCACTGTTGTATAGATTAGCTAAAAAGCTACCCCTAGGATTATAGCTTCTATGTACTTCATCTAAAAAGTAGATTCTTTGGATATTAAGATCATATCCTTGGTCAGAAATAACGCTCGAATCTTCACTAAACTTCTGGATATTAACCACTGTAATTTCTGCTTTGCCTGAGTTATTATATAATGCAGTTGTTGTCTTTATATCATCGACAAACTCTTGTCTGGAATTAACTATATGAACTATCAAATCTCTTTTTAAAAACTCTGTTTTAGCTTGTTTAAGAAGATCCAATCTATCTACAATAAAGTAAAATTTAGGTATAATTTGACTTTTCTTGAAATAATTAGTAAGATATTTTACTGAATAATAAGCTAGGGCGGTTTTACCACTACCTTGTGTATGCCAAATTATTCCTTTCTTTACTCCTTTATTCAAGCTTTTTTCTATTGCCTTACTTGCAAACATTTGCGGATAACGCATTATATGTTTTTCTAAACCCTCTTCTTCATTAACATAAGCAATAGCATACTGAAGAATAAATTGAAGCCTCTTTTTATTACAAAGAGATGTAAGTATTCTGTTTGTTGGTGTGTCTGTTTCCTTATTAGTTATAAACTCTGGTGAATGCTTAATCACTATAAGATTATTATCTTTTAAAACATAATTTTCTAAGTCATCATCTTCTTCAATTAGAATACTTGATAAATCTAGGTTATCTTCCTCTCTAAAATAATTAAATTTTGCTTTGGAATAAGAACTAGTTGCATAGAACGCTCCTTGAAGTGGTTCGATATCAAGATCATCATATTCCATATTGTTAGAAAATATCATCATTTGAGTAATATTGATAAACCTTCTGAACTTCTTGTTTTGAAACCTTCTGTCAATTCTGTCCCTTTCAGCAAGGATTCCCTCTCTATTGTTTGGTTTCTTTACTTCAATAAATACTAATGGCATACCATTAATTAATAGAGTAATATCTGATCTGAATTCTTCTTCACCATTTTTATATGTTAATTCTGTAACAACATGGAAGCTATTCTTTTCAAAGTCACTAAAATCAATTATCCTATTATTGGTATTGCTACTTAACAGCTGGTAGAAAGCTTTTCCTAAATCTTCATTATCTAAAGTGAGTTCAACTTCCTGCAAAAGCCTTTTATCATCTCCTTCTGCTAGATCAGGATTAATTCTATTTATAGCCTCAAAAAATATTGAAGTTGCTATATTTGAGTTTTTATTCCATTTAATCCTATCATCTTTAAGTGATATATATTGATACCCTAATCTAACAAGATGCAGGATAGCTGGCAGTTTAACTCTTGTGTTCTCATTGAAAGCCATATGTTCTCCAGTTTTTCATTAACCAAATCAGATTTTATATTTTTATTAAATAATAAGATATTTTACTATATAGAATTGGTCAAGATAAATTAAGTGCATCGTTGATAATTTTACATTTGCTAATATTTTCTGAGTATGTTTTACTAATAATCCATACTGCTCATCTCACTCAATGTATAATATGTTAATTATACCTGTTTCAAGTCTCTGGAGCATTCATCAACAACTGGATCTTATCCTTCACTCATAACAGGAAGGCTATAGATTACTTTATAATCCATGCTGCTTTTGCTAAATATTGTTCTAATTGCGACAGTGATAACATCTCTAGCCTCCCTTAGTAAATTCTTATTAACTAAGACATAATTTTTTTTAAACTAACTCTCTTAATACAAAATAAAAACCTGTTATTGAATTAGTCAAGTTCAATTATTATTTTATCAAAAAATATTATCAATATCTTTTCATTATGTCACATATTTAACCCAAATAATGTAGTAGATCTTTGAGAATAGCACTATATTCTTTTGCAAAAGTAACTTCCATAATTTTCAGGAATATATATATTATATGCCTTATATGGATGCCCCCCCCCCTGCGTCCCCCTCAAAAAGGGGGATTTTGCTAAAAGAATCTGCATTCTTTACCTGTGATACGTAGCTTTCTACTTCGCTTATACATACTACATAGCTTTAGCGAAGTAGTAAGCTATTTAGAATGTATTAGCGAAGTATTATCAAAGCTCTACTGCATCATTCGGGTAAAAATTCTATATACCTAACTATTACAGAATTTTTTATGCTAAAAATGGGATTTTTAAAAATTATTATTATAGTTTCATTAAAGATTTAAAGGAGGAATCGATGAAAAAGGCTGCTAAAATTAAGAATAATCTAGGAGCGGTGCGCAAAGTTCAGATTATGCAGGGTGTCTATGATGGCAGGTACATCCCCAAAGTATATGAGGATAAAAAGAAGAAATTTAAAAATGGTTATAAGAAGTATAAAAATAGGGGAGAGGAATAGAAGCTTCTAGCTTGTTACACTAAGGAGAAGATGCCGGGATTCTAAGAATAACCAAGCTTTTCAGCTTGGGGAATCTGGCGCCAAGATGCCCCCAGTCCATATCCCCTGGCTTCAGCTAGCAGGAAAGCCAAAGCTTGGTTATGAGTCTGGCGGTTGGTGGTATGGAGTGGAAGCACCCTTGCTTCCACAACCAAGCTGGAAGCTTGGTTTATCTTAAGAGAATAGTTGGCATCTCCTATCTACAAAGGTTTCGCTCCTCGGGAGCTTGGAGGAGATTGAAGAAGAAACACCCCGCCTCTAACGAGGCACCCCTCTTGCACCATCCCTCTGGGATTAAGAGGGGATTTAAGAGGTCCCTGTTATCAAGCAATACTTCTTTTCACTTTTCACTTTTCACTTTTCATTCTTGCGCAGCAAGACTTTAACACCCCGCCTCTAACGAGGCACCCCTCTTGCACCATCCCTCTGGGATTAAGAGGGGATTTAAGAGGTAGGGGCTCTATCTCTCTTATCAAATAAACAATTAAACAAATAAACAATTAAACAAATAAACAATTAAACAAATAAACAATTAAACAAATTAACAAATTAACGATTCAACATAATTCTTATCTGTGAATTTTATTATCCATTTTGTGTTAGAATAATATATGTCGCCCCTGTAGTGCTAATCTGTGGTTGGGATCTCGGTACAGTGTCTTGCGAACACTGCCTATTATGAATAATACCCTCCAAAGAACCACCCAGTCTCATTATGTTGAGCCACTTATATTATAAAATAGAGCCACCCATTATCATATACAGAGCCATTTAATT
>JAEKNW010000348.1 GCA_016838885.1 Candidatus Cloacimonadota bacterium | reverse complement strand
TTACATGGTTGATAAAGATGATCATGAACAAGTTGTTGCTTCAGAAATTTTCGCGAAAACAAAAGACGGAAAAAAAACAATTAAGTTAACTGATACACCAGATATTCATGAAATGTATCCCGAATGGTCTCCAAAAGGGGATGAAATTGTTTTTAGCAGCAACGATGGTAATATTTATCTAATGCGAATTAAGGTTAACTAGGGGGAGCGATGAAAAAATTATTATTAATAGGAATATTTTTAACGAATATAATGTTTGCACAAGATTTAAGTGGTATAAAAATTTGTATTGATCCCGGTCATGGTGGTCATGAATCAGATGATAGACATATTGTTGGTCCGGAGTTTTGGGAATCTGAAGGTAATTATTCCAAGGCATTACATGCTAAGGAAATTATAACTTCTCTCGGTGGAACAGTTATATTAACTAGGAATGGTAACGGCGATACAGGTTCTAGTGATCCGTCACTTTCTCAACGAGCTGAAATTGCAAATGCAAATAATGCGGATATATTTCATTCAATACATTCAAATGCAACTGGGATTTCCACAAAAAGAAATATGGTATTAATTTTATATAGAGGATATGATAATGATCCTGTTTTTCCAGAGGCAAAGGAATATGCTCGTTCAGTTTATAGACATTTAGAAAAAGTTAATCATGTAAAAAACTTAAGCTATGATTACATAAAAGGTGACTGGACTTTTTATCCAAGCTGGGGAACTTCAGGTTTAGGTGTTCTTCGACCATTAACAATGCCTGGTGCATTATCAGAAGGATCATTTCATGATTATTTGCCTGAAGCATGGAGACTAAAAAATGATTCTTATCTTCGTCATGAAGCATGGGGAATAACTAGAGCTTTATTAGAACATTATGATGCTGGTACTTTAACAACAGGAATTGTTGCTGGCATTATTCGCGATCCTGATGAAGGTGTTCCCTCAAGTTATCAGGCTATGTCAGACTTGGGTGATAATAAAAAACCAATTAATAATATTAAGGTAACACTTCAGCCTGGTAATATTGTATATAATGGAGATTATCAGAACAATGGATTTTATATGTTTGATGAATTAGAACCTGGTGATTACACTTTATATATTGAAGCTGATGATTATACCCCTGACACTGTAGATGTTACTGTTACAGCAAATAATTCTGTACATGTAAATAAATATTTGTATCCATCACCTAATCCAACTGCACCAAATATTGTTTCAAACATGCCTGAAACAGAATCTGAAAAAGTGAGTCTAATAAATGAAATTGTTGTTGAATTTAACAAAAGAATGGATGAGACAAGCGTTGAAAATGGTTTCTCAATATCCCCAGCAATGTTAGGAACATTTGCATGGGAAAAAGATAGTAGAATCATGAAATTTAAACCCGTAGTTGCTCTTCAACCTGGAACAGATTATACAGTTATATTATCATCTGATACGAAGTCTCATTTTCAAGTAAATCTAGAAAATGATTATTCTATTGATTTCAAAACTCGTTCAGAATTAAACTTAATTGATAACTACCCTAGGAATAATGAGGTGAATGTTAGTACAACTACTGACTTAGTTTTAACATTTGATGCCCCAATTAATTCATCTACTCTTGGAGTAAATTTTAGTCTTAAAGATTCAAAAGGTAAAACACCAAATTTCACTCCCGATATGGGAGCGTATTCAAATGGACAAGTTATTATTAGATTTATGGATACTCTTAAATCAGATGAATTATATAAGCTTGAACTTAGTGATGGTGTCGGAGATATTGAAGGCTTAACAATTGATAGTAGTGTGACAATCCAATTTACAACAATAGGAAAGGAAGTTGAAGCAGATTTTATAGTTGATAGTCTAATAAGTACAGCGTGGGAGGATCCGACAATCTCTTTAAATTCTAATAATATAGATTCTGATTTAACAAAGTTTACTTTCTCAAGTAATAAGAAAGTAAGCGGAACTACTTCAGGATTAATTAATTATAATTTTATTGATGAATCTGGTGTTTGTTGTGTATCCAAATCAACCCCAATAAATTTAGGTTCTGATCTAGAAACCAAATTTGGAATGTGGATTTATGGTGATCTTAGTAATAACATATTAGAATATTGGTTTTATCATAATAGCAGTAGTAACTCAATTGTAGTTGTAGATACA
>JAEKNW010000347.1 GCA_016838885.1 Candidatus Cloacimonadota bacterium | reverse complement strand
ACGAAGGTCATGAATCCTCGGGAGATTTCCTTTAGAGGTAAATATTCCACAATCTCTATACAACTGTTTGAAGGTTTGCGTTACCGAAAATGGATTGTAGTTATTCCCTTTAGCTGTAGGGAGAAAATATATGGTATTGCCTGTAGGGAACCCCATGGCCAGGTAATATTTCTTTACCGCCTCCCAAAGTGACAATGACATGGGGACCAACCTGTCATGGTTGTTCTTGGGTTTCCTAATGAGTAAAATACCGTTTTCGAGATCGACGTCAGTTAGCAGGAGATTCAAAGCTTCACTCACCCTAAGGCCAGTACAATACAGCACCCTGAATAGCATTGGGTAAACTAGCGGTCTAAATGGGGCCCAGTTATGCGTTGGTATACTTGCGAAACTGGCATCCAAACGCATAATTTCCTCATGTGTAAATATGTAAGGGATGAAATCACCTTTGGAGACTTTGATGATCCTCTCTTCTGGGAACACATAGTTTCCAGGATTTGTCATATTCATGAATATTGCAATCTGTCTGATTGCTGACATACGGTTATGAATCGTCCTGGGCTTATTTTTCCCGTTTCCTTGGAATATATAATCGTTGACCATTTCAAAGTTCAGGACCGGTGGCGTAGTGGTTAGGTACCTTGACAGGAAAACTCCAAGGCTTACAAAAAACTTTTGGTAACTACCTCTCGCATTATAGCCTAGGGCTCTTTTATAGCTTATGTAGTCATTGATTGTCTTTGTGAAGGATGTGTTTTCAAAACTCCTATTACTTTTGGCCATAACAGACCTCCAGTGATATTTTTCTCAGGCCCTTTGTGTCAATGCCAAGGTACTTTCTAGTAGTGTTTGAATTCTTGTGGCCAAGGATTCCTGTAATTGTAGAAAGACCTTCGTTGCTGGACAACAAATTCCTCGCCAGGCTATGGCGCATTGCATGGCAGCCATGTTTCCTGCTTTGTATGTCTATATGAGCATTTCGTAACCTTCCCGATACAATGGCTGACAAATAGGAGTTGGATAGTTTCCTATGGGGATTGGATTGTGTAATCAGTATAAGCTCTGAGTCCGATTCTGCCCTTACATTCTTCCAATAATCCAATATGGCAAACTTTATATTCGCCAAGAGTGGCAGGACCAGTAGCGACTTTGTCTTTTTTTGAAACAGTTCAATAGTTTCGGTATCCCAATGAATGTTAGAGAATGATAGATTTATTACATCACTTGACCTTAGGCCCAGTTGGGATACCAAAAGACAAATGAGATAATCCCGCTTGCCAGCAGGAGAAGAAATATCAATACTATCGAGCAGAGCCTTGATTTCCTCGGGTTCATAATATGATGGCAAATGAACTTCGTGACAGCCAAAAATCACCTGCAAAGGGGTTGCTGTCTCGAGGGGCATCTGATGATATTTGATCAAGTAACTGAGAAAGTGCCGAACTTGGTAGCGATTCATATTTTTTGTGGATTCAGTCCAATTACTTTTCTTATCTGCCAAGACAAGATAGTCAATTATCGTTTGGGCGTCTGTTTCGTCGATAGCAATCCCTGTTGCTGCAAGGTAGTCCATAAAATTGATGACACTAACTCTTTTTACCTTGAGTGTACTCTCCTTCATCCCCAAATCAAGCAAGCAATACTGCAGATAACCCTCTACTACAGGTTTATGGTCTTTGTTCTGACATTCGAGTCGTAATCGTGAGTAATTTGGTGGCTGTAAAGCATTGAACTGATGATAGTAATCGAGTTTGTTCAAGGCTACAGAAATGTGTATAGCTCTTGTTTTACCGATATTGTCTTTCTGGCATAGGTCATCGCAGATTGGTGTTACCACACTCTTGTCGTAGCTGTTGATTCCCATGGATTCAAGGTGCAGTAGAATAATCTCATAGCTTAGTTCATGTTCATGAATAGTTATCGGCGACAAATTGGCTTTTTTAGATTTCATCAATGTTAATGTTTCATTGATCATATCTCTTAGAAATACGTTTTTTTTCATAATAATATCCTCTTGGGAGTGATAGTACTATGAATATAAGGTAAAGCTGAATATCTTCTTCTCCTTCTTGGGACAAGAGATATTCAGGCTACTTTACATTTTGTTGACTTTACCTTAGACGAAACCATCCATAGGGTCTTGAATATTGATGGAAAGGCCTCAGATACCGAGAATT
>JAEKNW010000346.1 GCA_016838885.1 Candidatus Cloacimonadota bacterium | reverse complement strand
GAGGAATCTAAAATGAAAAGTAAAACCTAATTATGCAACAAAATTAAATCGGGAAAAATAATTGTCGTTGACCGGAAATAATAGTTGTCGTTGATCAGTCAAGTAATTCTTTTGAGATAAGCCACATAACTCGTCTAGATTCTCTTTCCGAAATAGGCTTGTAATCGTAAGGTTTATTAACTGTAATGGTTATTCGTTTAGTCGTCCTCATGACACAAGTCTCCATCGTGAAAGGGATTGTTGCAACAACTACAGACAGATTCCTCACCATAAACGTGAACCGTCATTGAATAACACCATGGACAGATTACATCATCTTTACTGAACATTGGACTGTACAGTTGTTCGATTTCTGATAAGTATTTTTCAGTTAAATTACTCAGAACTTCTTGGAACATAATTCCTCCTATTGGGATTATTAATTAAATTAAGCGTCTCTCAACGAATGAAGTAAAACCGTCATCGCAGAATATAATATGATCAAATACCTTGATATCAATTATCTTCCCGGCAGAAACTAATTTTTCAGTGATGGCTATATCTTCCTTGCTAGGCTCTCGGTTACCAGATGGATGATTGTGGGCAAGAATTATATTAGCGCAAGTTGCTACGATACTCCCTCTGAATACTTCTCTTGGATGCACCAAGCTACTACTGAGCAATCCGGAACTTATTTCTTCGAATCCCATAACACTGTTACTGCTCGACAGCCAGAACACTAAGAACTTTTCTTTTACTTCTCCAAGGAATAAGAACTTAAACTGTTCATACATCTCGGATGGTGATGTGATTTGTATTTGTTTTTTCTTTAACTGTGGATAAGTCTCTGAAGTATCCTTGAACCTCCAGGTGATTGTTTGAATACATTGTTTCATGAATTACCTCCAACGATTTGTTTAAAATGAGAAAAGCCACCGTAGAGACTCTAGAAATCTCGCAGGTGGCTTGTTTGTTTAGTATGTTAAACTTCTTATTTATAGACCCCCGGTACCTCGCATCGATTTTGCAAAAGGAGTCTCTTTAATGTTACTGGTATACCTAGTCTGTTAGCCGCACACAATATTAGACCCCGGGGGCTCGATATATGAGTTGGGAATTGAGCTTAAAAGGAAAGGATTAAAAATTTGAGATATAAAAATTTAATGTGGATTATTTCGGTTTATAGTTAAAAGAAAAGCCCACCAGATTGATGGGCTAAGGTGTGCTATTTTAATAAGAGTAGTTTCTTCGTTTGTGTGAAATCACCAGCTGTTAACCTATACAGGTAAATACCAGAAGGAAGATATTCAGCGTTAAACTCGATTATATAAGTACCACCACTTTTTTGTTCATTTACCAGAGTAGTTACATTCTTACCCAGAATATCAAGTACTTCAAGTTTTACTTGTGAAGGTTGAGGTAATTTGTATTCAATCTTAGTTGTTGGATTGAATGGATTTGGATAGTTCTGTTTCAAAGAATACGCTGTAGGTAGCTCCCCAATATTTTCATTACTTACTGTTGTCTTATTAACACTAAAATAATCTGACCATACAGATTTACCTGCAAGATTAGAAGCATTCACTCGCCAGAAAAAACTATTTGGTAGATTTAATATATCTATAGACATTGTTGTATCAGTAATATCATTTACACTAAGTAAAATATTATTAAAATCAACATTATCACTGAATTCTAAATTATATGATTCAGCAAAGTCTGAAGACTTCCAGCTAAATATTGCAACTGATGTAGAATCATAAACGAGATCATTTTCTTCTGGTATTAGTAATACAGGAGCATCAGGACTAGTTAATGAACAGAATATCCAAGTATTGGACCAATCACTCTCTCCTATATAATTTGTTGCCTTAACATGCCAGAAGTATTTTGCATTTAGTTCGATTTCACTTAGTATATATCTATTTGTGTCTATTTCCGTTACAGAAAATATAGGCTGAGAAAAAACTGAATCATTAGATATTTCTAAAATATATGTTTCCGCAAATTCTGCACTTTCCCACCTAAAAGTTATTGGAAATAATAAGTCTTGACTCCCATGCAGAGGTCCAACCAAACTGGTTTCATAAGGGAAATCAATTACTGGAACCCTTTGAATAACCCACAATAAATATCCCAAGTTATTTTTTAGAAATTTAAAAAATATTTTTGTCAATTTTAGGATTAAGTTTTCATTTATTCATC
>JAEKNW010000345.1 GCA_016838885.1 Candidatus Cloacimonadota bacterium | reverse complement strand
CCAAATAATGCAGTAGAATTTAGGGAAAAAGCGAATAGCACTATCTTCTTTTGCAAAAGTAAGCTACATAATTTTCAGGAATATATATATTATATGCCTACAAATTCTGTAACTTATTTTGCTAAAAGAATCTAGCACTCTTCATCAAAGTTCTACTGCACCATTCGGGTTAAACCAAGATAATGCTATTCGCAAAGTTCTACAGTATCATTGAGGTTTTAACAAGATTAAGGAGCAAACATGCCCAGAGTATTAATTACCGGTATTAGTGGATTTGTTGGAAAAGAGACAGCTAAAGAGATTTTAAAAAATCCTGAGAATCAGGTAGTTGGTTTAATTAGACCAAATACTAATAGGGAAAGAGTATCAGAATTCTTGGATAATGTTGAATTTCTAGAAATTGATTTATGTGATGTTAACAATCTTAAGAAAAGTATTGAAAACTACTCCTTTGATATTGTTGTGCATATTGGAGCCCTAAGAGGGGGGAGACCTGATTCTAAAGATAAATATTATTTAGCAAATGTTGAAGCAACTCAGATTATTGCTAATTATTGTCTTAATCATAAAGCTAGATTGATTTACTGTTCTTCTGTTGGAGTATTTGGAGCAATACCTAAAGAGCTTCCTGCTAAGGAATCTACCCCAAGACAAGATGATAATTATTATCACTTTACTAAAAATAGAAGTGAAGCAATTATTCAAGATTTAAATTTACAGGGATTAGATTCTGTGATTATTAGGCCTGCTATTACTTATGGTGTTGGTGATTATGGTTTCCCATACTCTCTCTGTAAATTAGTTGATAAGAAAATGATGCTTCTCTCATCTGATGAGGTTAAAATTCATCTGACAAATGTCCATTCTTTAGCCGTGTCCTTTGCTTACTTTGTTAATAATAATGTAGGAAGAGGAAAGAATTATATTATTGCTGATAAAGAACCTATAAAATTGAGTGATTTAGTTCAATATATTTCTCAGAAGATTCATAAAAGTCCCTATCCTCAAAATAGACAGATTCCGGCAATATTTTTCGCTTTAGGGAGAAAAATCGCTAAATTATTGAACAACGAGTTATTTGTCTCTCGTTTTGAATTGATTTCTCAAAGTTGGTATTATAATGTTGATGATGCTTATGAAGATATTCCTTTAGAAGAATTAGAGTCAATTCAGAACTTTGATGAAGTAATAGACTGGTATTTAGGAAGTAAATAATGGCAATTCCCATAATAAATTTTTGGAAAAAATACTATACTAATCCCGATGAGGGTTTAGGATCTAGTTATGAGAGGATAATTATTCATAATCGGATAATGGAGCTGATTACTAGGCATAAAGTTAAATCTGTTTTAGAAGCCCCATCATTTGGTTTTACCGGTTTATCCGGAATTAATTCAATGGGCTTCGCTAAAGCCGGTTTAGATGTAACAATAGTTGATCATGATGGAGAAAGATTAGACTTGATAGCCAAGGTATGGCAAGATTCAATGCTTCCCTTAAAAACACTTCAAGTTGAAGAGTATAACTTTTTAGATTTTCCTGATAAAAGCTTTGATTTAAGTTGGAACTTTTCTGCATTGTGGTTTGTTCAAGATTTAGAACAGTTTTTAACCGAGCTAAATCGGGTAACGAATAAACTCATTGTGTTAGCAGTCCCTAATCGGAGTGGATTAGGCTATCTCAGTCAGAAATACTTAGGTAAAGAAGACTTAAGTAAATACCTGATTGAAGATCATATTAAGCATGATAATTTTAATCCAATCATGCAAAAATTAGGTTGGAAACAGGTCATCTGGGATTATTTTGATTGCCCGCCTTGGCCAGATATTGGTATGGCAAAAGAAGATTTTCTTAAAAAGTTAAGATTAGGTTTCTTAGTCAAGGAAAAGACTGAAAAAGAGGTAAAAGAACCATTAACTATCTTAGATTATTGGCAAGATAAGGATCAAGATTTTGCAAATAAGATGATGAAGTATTATTGGTTAGAGAGATATGCCCCAGGACTTTTTAAAGCCTTTTGGGCGCATCATAAATTTTATGTTTATAAACCCAAATAATGCAGTAGACCTTTGTGAATAGCACTATTTTCTTCTGCAAAAGTAAGCTACATAATTTTCATGAATATATATATTATATGCCTTCAAATTCTGTAACTTATTTTGCTAGAAGAATCTGCACTCTTCCC
>JAEKNW010000344.1 GCA_016838885.1 Candidatus Cloacimonadota bacterium | reverse complement strand
AATCAAAGATTTAAGTGCTGAACATGTTTTATTAGAATTTATAATGTATCTTAATACCATCTCAGGTATATATGGGAATTTATCATCTTTAAAGTACTTATTCAAATGTTCTATTGCAGCTACTCTCTTCCTAGCTTTAGAAATATCAAAAATACTATTAAATCTATCTATAAGTTTTTCTGTAAAATGAGTAAAGTAAACATTATCATTTTTTAAGTATCGGATAAAGTCATCCCAAGATATTTTCCTCTCATCTTTTGGCATTCCAATTTTGAGTTTATCTTCAACAAAATCATATTTATCATAGGTATTTGATTCAATTAATTCTTGTACTTCACAAATATCTTGAGTATTCTCTGCTGCTTGAGATACAACATGGATAACACCTGTATGTACTAATAAATTGACAAAGGTTACAAAATCTTCATTAGGTATTTGATTGGAATTACCCATAGGTTCATCTATATCAATAAAATGCTTATGAGTATGGAAACGATACTTAACATCTCTTCCATTTTCTTTAACTATTTTATCATAAACTAACTTAGCTTTTTGCAATTCTTTGAAAACAGTTAGAGGAATTCCTCGAGAAACTCTGGTAATTTGGATTATTTCTGGGTCAAGACTTTCAACAAATATTGGTTCTGGCTTAATTAATTGTCTCATTTTATCCTTCGTAACTTGATCTAAGTTGTTCCCTGAGATTAATATGACCTGACTCTCAGTTTTAATATTACCTATTTTTGACCAATCTAATGCACCTAAAGCACTTCCACTTGTTGATAATCTGTTTTGAATGAATTCGTATTTTGCCATGTCGGTTAACCCTTCTAAGAACTTAGATATAGTATAATCTTTTAACAGAACCCCATTTTGTAGTTTTAGTTCAGTCTTATTATTAAAAATTATGTCAGACAATTTATTTATTTCGTAATCGAGATCTGTTTTTGAAATTTCTATATCTACTAATTGATCAATGATACCATCCCTCTTATTTAGCCAATTTTGTAACTCTGCCTCAATTGAGTTTTCTCCAATACGTAATGAATCAGCAAATTGTGTATATTGATCATGAGTACTAGAAATGACATCTGCCTCCAGAATACTTGCATCGGCTTTCAATAATTCCGCCATTTGTTGCTTTACTGATTTAATTAAGCAGTCTTGAAGATTGTTATTAGATTCATTATAAATGTTTAATCTATTCTTAGCTAAAGTTAAGCCTACTTCACTTAATTTAGCAATCACCTTCAGTGTGCTTTTTAGATAAGTTACATACTCTGAATAGTTATAGAGTTTAGTTAGCATCATTTCAAAATTAGTAAATATATTAATAATTATATCTGTACTTTGAAGACTTAATTTCTTCTCGGCTTGGTTAGTTGAACCAATTTTTTTCCCGAATGTATTATTTTCCTCCATCCATTCACGTTGGTCATTAGCTAGAGCTTCCTTCAAGGTGGTTTTCCATGGAGGATTAGATGCAGTATGAACATTCATTTCTAGGACAGTTTTTTCAATTTCCTTGTTGAAAAAATCTAAAATACTAGATATTAATTCCTTTTTTATTGTATTATCTGATGCTTCCTTAAGTTTTTCTGTAATTTGGTTTAACTGCTCAAATTTTTCGAAAGTTTCTGTTATCTTATTAATAATATCTTCGTTTAACTCTGTGATAATCTTTTCTGCAAAAACTATGCCATGGTATTTTATACCTTGTCTTAATTTATCTTTTAAAGACTCAATAACCTTATCTTGTTGTTTTTCAAATTCTTCATCTCTGCTAGATATTTTACCATTGTTACTTTGATATCTTCCTGAGTATACATTGTAAGCAGCATTCAAATTTTTACTAATTGAATCAAAAATCTTTTCTTGCTCCTCAAAATTTAAGTCATTGTAGGCTCCTTTGGATATTTTAACACTAGGATTATCTTTTGGTAATGGTAATTGATTTATCAACGAAGCGGCAATATCTGAAGATTTGTTTTCTTTATCATCTACGTTGTTTCGTTCATTTTTCACATTTGAATATAATTTCCCAGTAACAATATCATCTAAAATTAGCTTTTTATAATATAGTTTTGCAAAATTCAGTAATTTTGTTTTTGGTAATTTAAGTGAATAACCTCCTATACGACCATAGTTTGTATGTCTAACAGCATTTGGTGCATCTGTTTCTTTGAATAAGTCACC
>JAEKNW010000343.1 GCA_016838885.1 Candidatus Cloacimonadota bacterium | reverse complement strand
AACCTGTTTCGATAATTTCATCTGCTAATGTAAGCACTATTGGGTCATCGTGATGATTACCGGCAGGCATTACAAAGCCACTACCAGTTAAAGTTACAGAATTTACAGCTCTATTTCTCTTGTCTGCTTTTGAAACAGAAGAAATGCTTACTTTGCTACCCAAGTCATCTGTTATTTCTAAAGTAGCTATTCTTTCTCCCTCAGCTGAAGGAGTGAAATCAACTTCAATTATTAAATCATCTCCATTAGCTAAAGCCCATGGACCTTCAGAGTCTGGTGTAAAAACGAAATCAGCAGCATTTGTACCAGAAATCTCAATAGTAGAAATATTCAAAGTACCTGCTCCTGTATTTGAAATGGAGACTAATTCACTTCCTGTCTCTCCTACATTAACTGTTCCAAAATCTAATTCAGTAGCGGAAAGAGTGGCGATTGGGGTGGAAGGAGCTTCTTCAACAGTAACATTATCAATGTACAAAGAATAACCATCATCATCAATCATTCTAAAAGCAATAGCTTGATTTCCACTATAACCTGCTAAACTGATAATTTGTTCTGTCCAAGTGTTTGGCATATTAGTACCGGCGACAAAAGATGCTAATTCAGTAGAAAAATCACTGGCATCAGTATAAGCATCTGCAATTTGAACTTGTAAATCTGTTCCTGCAGAAGTAGAACCTTTTAACCAGAATTTTAATCTGTAATCTGTTGAAGCATCTAAATCAAAAGTAGGAGTTACCAATAAATGTTCTCCCCCGGCTGACGCCCAAGGAGCTTGAGCACAAGCACTACCCGTATTTGGACTAAAAGTATTTCTATTCCAAACATTAGAACCTGACACTGTTAACTGCCCCCATCCAGCAGGAGCTGCAGGGCTACCAACCCAAGCATCTTCAAATCCTTCTTCATAAGGAAATTCTGATACAGCACCAAATTCTGTAGTGAAATTATTAGCAACACTTGACATTTCAATTGCACTAGCACTAACAGCTACAACTTTCCAATAATAAGTAGTTCCACTTGTTAATGAAGTTGTATAAGGTGAAGTAGCAGGATTAATTACATTAGCATCTGTAAATTCTTCATTATCGGCAAGATATAATACTGCGTGATCTGTATTCTCGCCTGATGTCCATGTTAAGTCAGTATCAATTGCGACGTTGGATGCCAAATTAGCTGGTGAAACTAATGTTGGAGTATCTGGAGCGCCTGCTTGAGGTATGGCATAACTAATCGGTGTTGTAGAATTACCACTAGCCAAAACCTCTCCTAAGTAATCTTTTAGAGTAAATGAACATTCACCTGGAAACGAACCGGGAGTATGAAAATCAGAAGTTATCACTTGTCCTGGTTCAGCCGAAAATATCCATTCTTGGGGTGGACCTGAAGGAAGTGAAATATCATCTAATACAACAACACCATCTACTAGAACATCCATAACAGCACCATTCCAACTGTCATTATAGGAGTCGGCTAGTGTCCAAATATAATTATTTTCTCCTAAAACAGTTGTAAAACTTCTAACAGGACTTGATGCTTCTACTGATGTAGCACTAACAGCTACAACCTTCCAATAGTAGGTTGTTCCATTTGCTAATGAAGTTGTATATGGTGAAGATGCAGTTACGCCATCTACAAGGGGTGTTGTAAATTCTGCATTATCTGCAAGATACAATACTGAATGATCTGTATTGGCACCGATTGTCCAGGTTAAGTCTGTATCGATTGCGACATCTGTTGCCAAATTTGCTGGTGATACTAATGTTGGAGCATCTGGTGTGCCTTCAATAACTTCAGGAACTGTGTAGTTAACATTACCTGGGAGGGCTCCACCTTGTCCAGATTCAGCTACAACAATGCCCAGTTCATTCTTGATTTGATATGAGTTTTCTGTAGGATATGAACCTGCAGTATATACCGTAGTGATTACATCAAGAGATGTAACTACAAAAGTTTGACTATTGAATGTGTCTTCATTGTCCCATCCAGATGGATTTTCAATAGTTAAGTCATCGATTACTAAAATATCATTAACCAATACATCAATTTTTCCACCATTCCAACCATCACCATAGCTATCACTTAATTCAATTGTGTAAGTTAATCCAAACCCACTCCCTATTGTTACCAAGAACAATAATAAAAATAAAAATTTCTTTTTCATACTTTTTCTCCTTTAACTAACTTAGTGTTATAATATTTGTGTATTAAGT
>JAEKNW010000342.1 GCA_016838885.1 Candidatus Cloacimonadota bacterium | reverse complement strand
GAAGGCATATAATATATATATTCATGAAAATTATGTAGCTTACTTTTGCAGAAGAATATAGTGCTATTCACAAAAGTCTACTGCATTATTTGGGTTAAACCCGAATAGTGCAGTAGAAAGCTACCGCAACACAGGAAAGAATACAGTGCTATTTTCAAAGATCTATTGCCTTATTTGGGTTAAACATTACCCCAATTACTGGTGAAATATTAACTAATATTATAAGCTAATTAAATATATTAATACGATAATTAAAAATATTAATATAATGCTTGACAAAAAATTAATAATATTAAATATGTTACTTGTGAGGTGAATATGAAAAGAAATTTATCAAAATGTCCTGTTTGCGAAGGTGAGTTAATTATAACACGTTATGAATGTAGTAATTGCTCAACCAAGATTGAAGGTAGCTTTCAGCAAACCGGGTTTAGTGAGTTAAGCGATGAGCAAATTGAGTTTATCAAAGTATTTTTGGTATCTCATGGAAGCATTAAAGAAGTTGAGAGGCGGTTAGGTATATCCTATCCAACAGTAAAAAACAGACTTTCGGAAATTGTAAAAGCATTGACAGGTGCTGAACTAGAAAAACCACAAAGTTATGATGTTCTAGAGATGATTGAACAAGGTGATCTCTCAGTAGAAGATGCATTAAAAATCTTAGATAAGGAGAAGTAAGATGAATGTTATGAAATTTGAATTTAACTACAAGGGTAGTTTTAAGGAAATTGATGTAAGAACGGAGAAATTGAATGTTATCATTGCTAAAGGGCAAGCTGACATTGTAGTCGTTAAGGGTGAAATATTAATGACAGAAGAAGTTAATTACGGAATGGGGGATGATAAACTTGTTCAAGAAGATCGTGAAGAGATGAGGTTAGCTATTCATTCTGATGATTTTGAGGATGATTTAGAGAGTAGAGATGTTGATTTAGAGAATTCTAAGCTAATTATTATGATTCCTGATGGAATGAAAGTAAGAGTTGAATCAGAGATGGGTAAGATTAGATTTGAAGATGTCCAAACAGAAGCTGAGATTGATAGTGAGTTAGGTTCTATCACTTTAGATAGTGTATCCGGCAATGTAAAGATTGAGTCTGAAATCGGATCAGTTGAAGTGAGGAAGGGAGATTTCCAAAACTTTTTTTGCTCAACTGAGATTGGGAATATAGACATCAAAGAGATTAAAGCTCATCGAATTAAGTGCGATACTGAAGTGGGGCAGATAAATATAAAAGAAGCAGAAGTATCCGATGTAACCATCAGTAGTGAGACAGGAAACATCGAATATCAACTACTTCCTATTAAGCAAAACCAAACTAAAATTAACAGCGAAATTGGTAAAGTAAAACTTATTATCCCTCATGAAATGAATGTGGATTTAAAAGCAACTTCCGAAATTGGCACAGTTTCTTCTTTCCTTAAGAATATCATTACTAATCAGATTGATGACGGAGTAATATTGAAAAGTGAGATAATTAACAGTGAGACCGGTAATGCTGTAATAAGTGTTTCAACCGAGATAGGAACAATAGTCTTAGTTAATGAGGATACTATGCCTGAAGAAGAAAAACAACAGTTTGAAAATAATAAGTTCAACAAAGAGTTTAATAAAGCTATGAATGAGATGAGTAAGGTAACCAAGGTTCTTGCTTCTCCTGCCTTAAGGAAGTCCATTGGAGGTGCTTTTGCCAATTTAGGTGAAGTGATTAAGAACAGTGTCCAGAATGCTCTCAAAGAAGCTGATGTAACCATTAAAGAGTCTATGAAAGATATGAAAGCTGATATGCAGAAGCAGAGACAGGATATGAAAAGTGATAATATGAGAAATAGACAGGATAGAGCTTACTCTGATAGAAAAACAGGCTTTAGGGCAGAAGAGAGATTATCAGATAATGAAAAAAGCAGGTTAAAGATTTTAGATCTGCTTGAACAAGGGAAAATTAACCATGAAGAGGCCGAGAAACTTCTGAAAGCAATAAATAAATAGTAGTAAGAAAGACAAGAAAAAGGAGCAGATGCTCTTTATAACCCGAAGATTTTAAATCATTCGGGTTATTTTTTTTGTGGAAAAAAATCAACACTTTCATCAAAGTTCTACTGATCCATTTGGGTTAAATCCCCAAAGGGGATAAATAGTTTAGCCCGGGGTAAAATCCTGAAGGGATTGCAACCCCGGGTATTGATGATAAACAAAACCTTACCCTGAAAGG
>JAEKNW010000341.1 GCA_016838885.1 Candidatus Cloacimonadota bacterium | reverse complement strand
AGCTAGAGCCCGTATGTCTTAAGTCCCCTCTTCATTTGCTCTAGCAAATGTTTCCAAGAGGGGTGGCATCGAAGATGACGGGGTGTTTAAGTCTTGCTTGGCAAGAATGAAAAATTAAGAGTGAAAAATGAAAAATGGTACGATGAGGGGTGTTTAAAGAAAAAAAAAGAAGGGCTTTCACACGAATTAACTCGAATTATTTTTTCGCTTGTCGCGAAAAGCCGGGGAGACGGGGAGAAAGGGAGACGGGGAGAATTTTTCATCCACGATTACCCTGTTAAAATGAATACAGAGTATGAGCCCGTATGTCTTAAGTCCCCTCTTCATTTGCTCATGCAAATGTTTCCAAGAGGGGTGGCATCGAAGATGACGGGGCCTTTCTTAAAAATCGTTATTCTTTTAATCAGTGTTAATCTGGTAATCTGTGGACAAAAAATCTTAATTAGTGTAAATCGTGTAATTAGTGGATAGATTATCTCTTCATCATGCAAATGTATTCAAGAGGGGTGGCATCCTACGAAGCTTCCTACTTCGCTAAAGCTATGTAGGATGTATTAGCGAAGTTGGATGACGGGGCCTTTCTTAAAAATCATTATTCTTTTAATCTGTGTTTATCTGTGTAATCTGTGGACAAAAGATCTTAATTAGTGTAATTCGTGTAATTAGTGGATAGATTATCTCTTCATCATGCAAATGTTTCCAAGAGGGGTGGCATCCTACGAAGCTTCCTACTTCGCTAAAGCTATGTAGGATGTATTAGCGAAGTTGGATGACGAGGCCTTTCTTAAAAATCATTATTCTTTTAATCTGTGTTTATCTGTGTAATCTGTGGACAAAAAATCTTCATTAGTGTAATTCGTGTAATTAGTGGATAGATTAGTCTTTTAGATTTATCCTCTGTGAAACTCTGTGTTAAGGATTTTCTTCTTAGTGTAATTCGTGGATAGGTTTCTTCTCATCCGTGGATAGATTATCTCTTCATCTTAAAATCAAAAAAGGAAATATTATGAAATTAGAACTTATCTTAAAAGAAGGAGAAAGCAAGTTTTCTCAACATAACATTGAGAATCCCAGACTAAATATCGGGATAATCATCGAGGAAGTTACTGGGATTAGAAGACTTTCTCTTCCTCTACATTTTCATAAAGAGATCTCTTCTGAGCAAATTTCTCAGATTAGAAGTATGATAAAGAGAAGATGTCAGAATGAACCTCTTCAATATATTTTGGGCTATACAGAATTTTATGGATTCAAGTTCAAAGTAAGGCCAGACGTTCTAATTCCTCGTCCGGAAACAGAATATCTTATCGAGAGAATTCAGGATAATATCACAAATCCCCAAAGAATCTTAGATATTGGGACTGGCTCCGGGGCAATCGCCATAACCCTAAAAAAGCTATTCCCGGATGCTGAAGTTCTTGCTCTTGATATTTCTCCAGAAGCCTTGAAAGTGGCCCAGGAAAATGCTATTCTTAACAATGTTGAAATCACCTTTATCCAAGCAGATATCTATACTGAAGAAATTGGAAAATTTGATTTGCTGGTCTCAAATCCCCCTTATGTTACAGAGGAGGAGTATGCTCAACTACCCTCAGAAGTAAAACATTTTGAACCAATCCAAGCCCTTGTTGGCTCTGAATCAGGACTCTTCTTCTACCGAAAAATCCTTGAGTTAGCCTCTTCAATCCTCAATCACCCTGGAGCAATCTTCTTCGAAATCGGAGAACATCAAGCCCAAGATATTAAAAAAATAGCGTCTTCCCATAATTTGAATCAACTTGAAATCATCCAAGATCTAGCTGGAAAAGACAGAATCATCTATGTTAAAACTAAATGATCTTTGCTAATTTTTTTACTTTCCCCGCCCTTTGGGCACCCCTCTTGAAGTCATTTGCATGATGAAGAGATAATCTATCCACGAATTACACGAAGAAGAAGAAGAAAGAAGAAAGTCCTTAACACAGAGTTGCACAGAGGTAAGCACAGAGTTTTAAGAAAGAAGAAGAGCTTTCACACGAATAAACACGAATTTATTTTTCGCTAATCGCGAAAAAAGACGGGGAGACAGGGAGAAAGGGAGACGGGGAGAATTTTCATCCACGAATTACCCTGTTAAAATGGACACAGAGTATGAACACGTATGTCTTCAATCCCCTCTTCATTTGCTCTAGCAAATGTTTCCAAGAGGGGTGGCATCGAAGATGACGGGGTGTTCAAAGA
>JAEKNW010000340.1 GCA_016838885.1 Candidatus Cloacimonadota bacterium | reverse complement strand
AGGCATTACAAAAGGGTTTGCCTAGTGATGCCTTTAAGTATCTCGATGAATCATCGGGATTTCATCGAGATACTTAAAGGAATGACTAAGGTTTCCCTAAGATAAGACTAAGGAGTATGATATCATTATTGTAAATCATATTACAAAATAACTAAGGTGTTTTTATTAAGTTCCCACACTACTTGAGAGAGAGCCTAATATAATAGGCAGTGGTTGAACCCGAGATAAAAAATATCTAGACTCTTTAAGGACTTTATATTTTAGTGTCATAAAAATAAATTTGAGGTAATATATGGAAACAACTAAAGTAATATATTCAATGAATAAAGTCGGTAAAGTTATCGATGGTAACAAACAAATTTTAAAAGACATTTATCTTGGTTTCTACTATGGAGCAAAGATCGGTATCGTTGGTCTAAATGGTTCTGGGAAATCAACCCTCTTGAAAATTATGGCTGGAATTGACAAGGATTTTCTTGGTGAAGTAGCCATGTCCAAGGGTTATACTGTTGGCTATTTAGAACAGGATCCTTTGCTTGATCCAGAAAAGACTGTTCTTGATATAGTTAAAGAAGGAGCTGGAGAAAGTGTAGCCTTGTTAGAGAGATTTGAAGAGATTAATCTAAAATTCGCTGAGCCAATGAGTGATGAAGAGATGGATGCTCTACTAAAAGAACAAGGAGAAGTCCAAGACAAATTAGATGCTGCTAACGCTTGGGATCTTGATAGCAGATTAGAATTAGCTATGGATGCCCTTCGATGTCCTCCTAGTGATCTCAAATGTGGAGTAATCTCTGGTGGTGAGAAAAGACGTGTAGCTTTATGTAGATTACTTCTTCAAGAACCTGATATTCTTCTCTTAGATGAGCCTACAAACCACCTTGATGCTGAAACAATACTCTGGTTAGAACATCATTTGCAAAGATATCAAGGGACTGTCATTGCCATCACCCATGATAGATACTTCTTAGATAACGTTGCTGGTTGGATATTAGAATTGGATCGTGGAGAAGGAATACCTTGGGAAGGAAACTATTCTTCTTGGTTAGATCAAAAGCAGAAGAGACTTGCAAACGAAGCCAAGGGAGAATCTAAAAGACAAAAAGCTTTGCAACAAGAATTGGAGTGGATTAGAAGTAGTCCCAAAGCCAGACATGCTAAAAGTAAAGCTAGAATAACTAACTACGAAAAAATGGCTTCTGAGGAATTTCAGAGAGAAAATGCTACAGACCAACTATATATTCCTTCCGGACCAAAATTAGGAACTAAAGTAATACAAGCTCAAGATGTTTCCAAAGCTTATGATGATAAATTGCTATATGAAAACTTATCTTTTGATTTACCTGCCGGTGGAATTATCGGTGTAATAGGTGCTAACGGAGCAGGTAAAACTACCTTATTTAATATGATTACAGGTTCGATTAATCCAGATAGGGGAAACTTCACATTAGGAGAAACAGTAAAACTTTCTTATGTTGATCAAGCTAGAATAATTGATTCAGATCAAACTATCTTAGAATTAATCGGTGATGGTCGAGACATTATGATGGTCGGAGATAAAGAGATTAATGTTAGACAGTATCTATCTAGATTCAACTTTACAAGTAAGGAACACGGTAAGCCAATAAAAGTATTATCTGGTGGAGAAAAAAACAGAGCTTACTTGGCTCTCACACTTCAAACAGGTGGAAATGTACTTCTCCTGGATGAACCTACTAATGATTTAGATATTTATACCATTAGAGCCCTAGAAGATGCAATTATGAATTTTGCCGGTTGTGCTGTTGTTATAAGCCATGACCGTTATTTCCTAGATAGAATCTGTACCCATATTCTTGCTTTTGAAGGAGACTCTAATGTGAAGTGGTTTGATGGAAACTTCTCTGAATATGAAGAAGATAAATTCAATAGATTAGGTGAAAAAGCCTTGATCCCTAAGAGAATTACCTACAGGAAATTAACTAGAGACTAACAATAAAAACTATATAAACATAATAAACCATGGGCCTTATCTAATCGCTAGATAAGGCCCATGATCGTTAGTAGTTAATCTTTCCGACATTCGGGTTTAAGAATTTCCAAGCTATTGCTTGGAAGCGGATGTGGGCACCGCATTCCCAGTGAAGAGGCTTTGTTACCAATAAACAATCATTATAAAATATCAAGAAAACCTGAAGATGTGCAATATGATCGACTTCTTTAATGATAGACTATTCAGGAG
>JAEKNW010000339.1 GCA_016838885.1 Candidatus Cloacimonadota bacterium | reverse complement strand
GAAGAGGGGACTTAAGAAACACCCCGGCATCTTCGATGCCACCCCTCTTGGAAACATTTGCTAGAGCAAATGAAGAGGGGACTTAAGACATACGGGCTCTAGCTCTGTTTCCACTCACAAAATAATTCGTGTTTATTCGTTTTAATTCGAGTTAATTCGTGTGAAAGCTCTTCTCTTATTTATTCCATACCTTAGTGGTGAGAAGAAGATTATTATCCCCAGAAGTGGAGTAGGAGAGGAACTCCTACGAAAAGGTTGATCAGCATTAAACCCCATCCGACTTTCCAGTAATCTCCATAAGAGTAGCCTCCCGGCCCCATAACAAGGGTATTGGATTGGTGTCCGATAGGCGTTAAAAAAGCAGAACATGCTCCTATGGCAACAGTCATTAAATAAAGATCTGGAGAGATAGCTTGTGCTTTGGCGATTTCTAGTGCAACCGGAGCCAGGATGATTGCAGCTGTGGCATTATGTAAAAGATTTGTTACTAACATGGTTAATAAAAGAATGATCCCAACTATAAACCAGGGAGCTGAGAAGGACGTAATAGATAATAATAACTTACTAATATGATCTGCAGCCCCAGAAGCTGTCATAGCACGTCCTAAAGGGATAAGAGAACCAATCATAACAATGACAGACCAATCAACAGCTTTATAGACATCTCGATAGGGAATGACATTTAATAGAACCATAAGCAGAGCTGTTAGAGGGAAGGCTATATGAACCGGTAAGACCCCAAAGGTTACTAGAGCAACTCCCAAGCCAAAGAGGACAGAATAAGTTATCATTTTTTTAGGATCAGCTAACATGCTTCCAGGTTCAGTGAGAGCCATGCACCCTAAATCTACTATCTGTTCCGGTAATCTGACAGTATTTCCTTGGATTAATAAGACATCTCCGGCACTGAATTTTTGCTGATAAATTCTTTTAGTTACTTGGCTTCTATGGCTTGTCTTGGCTAAAAGTGCGATATCGTATTTCTCCCGTAATTTTAAGTCAAAGGCAGTTTTATTGATAATAGGAGAATCCTTCATCACCACAACTTCAATCATAGAAATATTCTTATCTTTTAACTCATCTATTATTGGCAAATCCTCTGTCATTAACATTAAATTGTTACCCTCAATAAATGATTTCAAATCTTCGGCATCTGCTTTAATCATCAATATATCATAAAGTTCTACTTTCTCATTTAAACTAATATGATGAAGGTATTTGTGATAGCGAATTATCCCAATAATATCCACTTGATAGAGATTACTCACACTTATATCTTTTAAAGTTGTTCCAATTAATTTAGACTCCTTATGAACTAATAACTCAGTACAATAATCTTCTACCTTAGTAGTTTCTTCTAATTTTACAGGACTCTTCTTCTTTGGTAAGAATCTCCAACCTATTAAACTAAGATAAAGAGTTCCGAGAATTACAAGAAATATGGCTACTTTGAAAAAATCAAAAAGTTGAAAGGAAGCACCAAAACTCTCCTTCCTGATGGAAGAGACTATTATATTCGGAGAAGAACCAACCAATGTTAACATCCCACCCAGTAAAGTTGCATAGGCTAAAGGCATCAGAATTAATGATGGGGATTGCTTCCGCTTCTTCGTTAACTTAATGGAAATCGGCATTATGACACTTACATTATTCATGAATGCTGACGCTATTGTTGTGAAGATGGATAAAGGGAAAATTAGACTGATAGGCTTGCTCCCAAACCAATTTAACTTTCTAACAATCATATCTAATAAACCACTCTGTTGCATTCCACGACTTATGATCATCACAGAGACTACAGTTACTACTGCCGGATTTGAAAATCCTAAAAAGGCACTGTTAATGGGGATTACTCCCGTAATTGATATGATAAATAAGCCTATCAATGCTACAAAATCATAACGAATCCTGTCCCATAAAAATAATACTAATAACAAAATTAAAGTGAAATATATAATTATTTGATTCATCCTATCTCCTATTCTTTTAAAAATAGTTCATTTTGGGGATTAAACAAGAAAGTCTATCCACGAAGAAGAAGATTTTCGCTATCCGCGAAAAGACGGGGAGACGGGGAGAAAGGGAGACGGGGAGAGAGAAAGAAGAGCTTTAGCAAATGGTTACTGAGATTGAGCCCGTAGGTCTTAAGTCCCCTCTTCATTTGCTCTAGCAAATGTTTCCAAGAGGGGTGGCATCGAAGATGACGGGGTGTTTAAGTCTTGCTTCGC
>JAEKNW010000338.1 GCA_016838885.1 Candidatus Cloacimonadota bacterium | reverse complement strand
AAATAATGCAGTAGATCTTTGAGAATAGCACTATATTCTTTTGCAAAAGTAACTTCCATAATTCTCCCGAATATATATATTATATGCGTCCGAATTCTGCAAGTTATTTTGCTAAAAGAATCTGCACTCTTCTCTAAAGCTCTACTACATCATTCGGGTTGATTAACCATAAAATAATTAGCAGTGAAAATATGTCAAGAAAAAATAAGTAGCACTTAATAAAATATTCCAAAAAGCTAGATTTTATCTGCTCAAATAGAAATAAATTTAATTTATTGACAGCAATTCCTACTACATTTTAATATCCATAAAAAATGAGAAGAGGGAGAATTTATGTCTTTTGTACATCTACACAACCATACTCAATATAGTCTATTAGATGGTGCTTGTAGAATTGATAGAATGATTGCTAAAGCTAAAGAAATGGGCATGAATGCTGTGGCAATGACAGATCATGGGAACATGTTTGGGACCATTGAATTTTATAATAAGGCTGTTAAAGCAGGAATTAAACCCATTATTGGCACAGAAGCCTATGTTATTAATGGACATTATAATGAAGAGGAAAATAAACACTCCAAACGCTATCACCTGGTTTTATTAGCCATGAATATGCAAGGCTATAAGAACCTGATTAAGCTTTCATCTCACTCTTTTATTGATGGTTTATATTATAAACCTCGAATGGCAAAAGAGGATTTAGCTAAACATAGTGAAGGCATTATTGCACTTTCTGCCTGTATTCAAGGAGAAATACCTAAGAATTTGCTAAAAGATAATTATGAAGGAGCGCTACAAGCTCTGAATGAATATAAAGAGATATTTCCTAATAGATTTTATATAGAGTTACAAAATCATGGTATAGCCGATGAAAAAGCAGTAATGCCACAGCTTATAGAGCTAGCTAAAGAGACTAATACACCCTTAGTAGTAACTAATGATTGCCATTATCTAGAAAAAGAAGATGCTGAAGCTCATGATATTTTGATTTGTATTCAAACAGGTAAAAAACTTCAAGACCAAGATCGAATGAGATACCCCACTGAAGACCTCTACTTCAAAAGTGAAGATGAGATGAGGAAACTTTTCCCTGAACATCCTGAGGCCTTTGATAATACCCAAAAAATAGCTGATTTAATAGACCTTGATCTAAAATATGATGATTTTCTCTTTCCCAAAATAGATGTTCCTAAACAATATAAAGATATGGAAGATTATATGCGGGGACTATGCTTCGACGGAGCTAAAAAGAAGTATGCCCAGATAACTCCCGAGATTACAGATAGAATAAATTTTGAATTGGATACCATCAACAGAATGGGATATAATGGATATTTCTTGGTAGTAAAAGATTTCATTGATAAGGCACGAGAAATGAATATCCCGGTAGGACCTGGTCGTGGTTCTGCTGCAGGTAGTATTGTGGCATATACTCTTGATATAACTCAACTTGATCCCTTGAAATATGGACTGCTTTTTGAAAGATTTTTAGATTTAAAACGTGTGGGAATGCCTGATATTGATATTGATTTTTGTGCCGAAGGCCGTAGCAAAGTTATTGATTATGTGGTTGAAAAGTACGGACGTGATAGTGTTACACAAATCATTACTTTTGGTAAATTAGGTGCTAAAACCGTAATCAAAGATGTAGCACGAGTTATGGATGTCTCTCCCCAAGATGCTGCAAAAATTACTAAAATGATCCCCGGAACCCCAAAAATGACCCTGGACAAGGCTGTAAAGGAGTCCGATGATTTTAGATTAATAATGGAGAGTAATGAAACCTATAAGAAGATTTTCAAGGTAAGTAGAGTTTTAGAAGGATTAATCAGACAAACAGGTATTCATGCTGCAGGAGTAGTGATTGGTCCTGATGATTTAAGTAATTATGTTCCACTTGCTGTATCTTCCCAAAAGAAGGGTGAAAATGCAGTTCTTGTTCAGTATGAAGGCAAATGGCTAGATGATTTGAAAATACTGAAGATGGACTTTTTAGGTCTAAAAACTTTAACGATTATTCAGAAAGCTATCGAATACGTGAAAGAGTCTCAAGGGGTTGATAATGATATCAATAATGTTGATATTACAGATAAAGATACCTTTAAACTCCTATCTAAAGGGCTTACTGATGGGGTTTTTCAATTTGAATCACCCGGGATGAAGAAATATCTTTCTAAATTAAAACCAAATAAATTTGAAGATTTAATCGCTATGGTTGCTCTTTATAGACCAGGACCAATGCAATTCATCGATACCTATATTAATAGAAAACATGGTAAAGAAGAAATTGTTTATGATCATGAACTAACCAGAAGTTCTTTGGAAGAGACTTACGGAGTTACAGTTTATCAGGAACAGGTCATGCAGATTTCTAAAGTAATGGGTAACTTCAAAAGTGCTGATGCCGGTATTCTGAGAAAAGCTATCAGTAAAAAGAATCTTGATATGATGGCCCAGATGTTTGTTCAGTTCAAAGAGGGTGCCATGCTAAATGGAGTTCCTGAGAAGACTATTCAAAAGATTTGGGATAACTGGCTGGAGTTTGCTAATTATGCTTTTAATAAAAGCCATGCCGCCTGTTATGCCTATATAGCCTTCCAAACAGCCTACCTTAAAGCTCATTACCCTGTTGAATTTATGGCTTCCATCCTCTCAGAAGAAAAAGACCCGGCTAAAATTCCCTACTTCATTGAAGAATGTTCAAAAATGAATATTGAGGTTTTACCTCCTGATATTAATCACTCTAATGAAGAGTTTACCGTGCATGGCAACAAAATTCAATTTGGATTGCTGGGTATAAAAAATGTTGGTAAATCAGCAATTAAAGAAATAATCGATAACCGAATAACAGCCGGTGATTTTACTTCACTTTTTGACCTAAGTAAAAGGCTTAACAGTACAGCAGTAAATAAAACAACCCTAGAAAGCCTTATCTGCTCAGGATCCCTTGATTCATTAGATGGAAATCGAGCCCAAAAATGGGAAGCTATTCCTGATGCCTTAGATTACTCTACTACCTGCCAAATTGGTAAAGATCAGATGACCTTGTTTGATTTACTAGAGAATGATGAATGTGCAACAGATTACTATCCTAAACTAAAGAAAATTGCAGAGTGGAGTCAAAAAGAGAAGCTAAGAAGAGAAAAAGAAGTTTTAGGCTTTTATGTTTCCGGCCACCCACTCATGGAAAAAAAAGCTATAATCGAGAGTGTAGTAACTGCTGATTCTCAATATTTATCTCTAGGTATTGGAGTGCCAAGTAGAATAATTATAGTGGGAATAGTCATTAGTAAGAGTAAGAAAAAAGCCAAGAGTGGTGATTATTATGGAGTTATTACTCTTGAAGATTTAAAGGGAAAATTCGAAATAACTCTTTATAAAGAAAAGTTTAATGACCACTATGATAATCTGGATATTGGTGAAATATACGGTATTATAGGGAATCAAAGTAATTTTAACAGTGATGACTCTCTTTTAAAAATTAGTCCTACTAGTATTAAACCTTATGACCAGTTTAGAAAAGATGTGGGTGGAGAAATTACCATCAATATCCCTTCAGATGAGCTGAACCAAGTAGTAAAATCAGATTATCTGGATTTAATCAAAAAACACAAAGGGAAACACTTTTTGAAGTTTGTAGTTGAAACGAAAGAATGGGATGATGTAGTTCTTCTCTCCCAAGAATATACGGTTGATCCCTCTTATGAATTCTGTAGCTTTTGGTCCAAAAAACATATTACTTATTCAATACAAGGTAGTATCGAATGAAGCTTCTAATCATTGTGTTGATTTTGCTACAGGTTGGCTTTATTGCTGGAGCTCAACTTCTTGTTGAAAGAGTTGGTGAAACTTCTCTCCTAACTCTATATATCGATTATGATGAAGTTATCAGTAAGGATAATCAAATAGACTACCGAGCAATCTTCGAGATATTTAATAATGAAGGAGAAGTTGTTTCTTTAACCAAGAAAAATATTAAATTATCCAGTGATGATTTTCCCAACAATAACCGCATCATTATATTCTTAGAAGAGCTGCTAAAGCCTGGTTCATATACTGCTTTTTTAAAACTAAATAATAATCTTCGAAACGATAAGAAGGAAGAGAAATTTGATTTTAGTGTTGATAAAAATCAACACTTTTCAAAATTATACATGTTATTAAAGCTCCAGGATTATTACCTGGAAGTCCTTTCCTGGGATGAAGTTAAAGATAGTTCCGATGTTTATTTGTACCAGTTATACAAAGAGAAAATTCATGACCTGAAATTAATTAGTGAAAGCAAAGAAGAAAGAAAAGTTACTGACTTCCCAGATACGAGTAAATTAGATCAAAAGCTTAACAAGCAAAGTATTTTGCCTGATTTTACTAATAACTATATTGAATTTACTCTTGATGGTAAATTATATCAACAAGAGATTACCTTAGCAAAGCAGTTAAATAGCTTTCAAAGGAAATATAGCTGGGACGACCAATTAGAGCAGATAAAATATATTGTTAATGATAGAAAGTGGAAAGAGATTAATAGAAATTCGAAATTAAATCAATCTGAAAAAGTTCTTGAATTCTGGGATAGTTTTAACCCTTCTAATTCAACAAAAAATGAATTACAAGAGATTTTCTATAATAGAATATTAATAGCGGATCAGAAGTTTTCTGTGCATAAGTATAAGAATGGTTGGCAGACAGACCGTGGTAGAATCTATATTAAATTTGGAGAACCTGATGAAATCAGTGTTGATAATTTTCCTATAGATAAATACCCTACCCAAACATGGTACTACTACCTCCTGAATAAAACCTTCCATTTTTATGACCGAACCAGAATAGAAGATTATCAACTTTATAACAAAGAAGAAGAGTATGGACATTAAAAAAATATGTGCTTTAGGGTTGCTTGTTTTTGTAATCCTAGGATTATCAGCAGAAGGGCTTAATATTAGCGTTGAAGGCCTTAATTTCTTTGATCCTAGTAATAGAACAATTATTGATGTAAATTATTCAGTGAAATATAAAGACTTAACTTTCAAGTCTAATGACGATAATAGTGGGGCTATTGCCGGACTAAGAGTCGAAGTTAAAATCTATAATAACAACAAAATCCTTCATCAAGAAACTTTTGCTGAACAAATTATCGTAACTTCTCTGGATGATACCAAATCAAGTTTGCTTGAACATATTGATAGGTATAGCTTTGATTATTCGTCTCTAGGAAATACTCTCGAGTTGAAATTTGTTGATATTGTGAGCAACAATTATTATATCTTCAAAGAAGAACTTAAACTAATCAACGATAAATTCATCTCTGATGTGGAATTTAATGACTATATCTCAAGCGAGAAAAATGATAAATATAAGTATATGTATAGAGGTAATACTCTCTATAAATCTAACCCCTCTAGAGTCTTCTACCAGGAAACAATCGATACCTTGTATTGTTATTTCCAGCTTAAAGGATTATCAAAAAACTCAAAAATTGATTGGAAATATAACTATGCTGTGGAAATTAAAGACTCTTTTAACCAGCAAGTTGAATATATTCAAAAAAGTGGGTTATCTAATTCGGAAATAGCTAATATCAACCATGGGATTAGTCTTCAATCTCTCCCTAAAGGTATGTACAACATAATATTTATCTCATTGGATAATCTAAATAATAATAGAACTTATACTGACTTTTCTATCTCTGATTATCCGGGAGAAACTTATGGCATCCTCGATAACCGTGAAGATGAGTTCCAAATTATGAAATATTTCGGCTATAATCAAACTCAAACTAGCTGGAATAACTATACAAATGCTAAAAAAAGACAAGAGATAAACAAGTTCTGGCTCAGATACGCAAACACCATAAACCTTACTCCGGATAAACTTATCTCTATCCTTAAAGAAAGAGTAGAATACGCTGATTTAAAGTTCTCTCATCATAAAGCAGGCTGGTCATCTGATCGTGGAAAAGTCTATATCCTTTACGGCCCACCTGATGATATCGAGAAGTTCAATATCGGCGAACTAGACGCTACTGATAAATACGATTCTGATGCCTTATTCGAAAGAAAAGCTGTTTTCAATGAAAGAGAATATGAAATCTGGAGATATACCTCTAAAAAACTAGCTAGCTATACCTTCTTTGATATTAACATGAATAATGGACATAAACTTATCTATGTCTATAATGATGATAATATTCCAGTCTCAGCTGATTACAAATTCTACCTGGGACAAAGCTTTGACGAGAATCGACTAAAATAAATAACAAAAAGCATCATCATAATGAGTTATAACGTATTCATCATAATGAGGTGCCTTAATTACAGTTATGATGTCAAACCTTATAAAATGTTCAGAGAACTGTTGATTTTTTTCCATAAAATCAGCAGTTGCTCTGCTAATTTTTCTCTGCTTTGACTTAGTTATTGATAACAAAGTTTCATCTGAATCGATTTTTTGTCGAGACTTCACCTCTACAATAATTAATAAATCTTCTTTTTCAGCAATTATATCAACTTCCCCCTCAAAACAACGGTAATTAGTTTCTACGATTCTAAAGCCGTTCTTGACTAGATACTGAGCCGATAAACGCTCTCCAAACTTCCCAAATTCTTGACTATTTTTAAAATTATTCATAAAATTAAAAAAAAAGCTTGACTCTATTTTGTCAATTCATTTAATTAGAAATGAGTGAAAATGACTAAAAAAATAATTTCTTATAAAACTTGATTTATTTAATGATTAAGTGTACGTAAAAGGAGAAAATGTGATGAGAGAAAAATTTTTAATTGTTATGAGTATGTTGCTATGCATTAATGCTCTTGTAGCTGTTCCATTTGGAACTTTGGGTAATATTGATGTGCCTGATGGCTTTGTAATGCCGGCAAATCAAATTTCTGTGAATTTTGCTTCGTATTTGAGAGACGACCAAGCTATTAGCAGTACAAACGCTGCTGATTATGAATATAATTATGTTATTCAAGCTAAGTATGGTCTCTTCGATAGAGCCGAATTAGGATTTGTCTATACCGGTGATGAAGTATTTTATGCTAATTTCAAATATCAATTGGTTCAAGAATCATTCGAATATCCTGGAATCACCTTAGGTGTTGATAACCTCTTTTCAAAAGTTGGCACTGATGCTACTGATCGCGAAGATGATGATTATGAAGATTGGGCAGATATCCCTCAAGCTGCAACTTATGAGAAAAACTCATTCTATGTTGCTGCCACAAAATCATGGGCTCTTAGAGATGTTAAATTTCTTGGTGACATGCAACTATATGTTACCGTTGGTTTAGGTACTAATAGATTTGTTGGTCAAAGAGATTTAGCCCAAGATTTCAATGGTTTGTTTGGCACTGTTGAATACTATCCAACTGCTTTATTCCCTAAAAATAACTTTAGTGTTTTTGCTGAACAAAGCGGACATGCTATTAACCTTGGGGCAAAATACAATTGGAATAATTTAGCACTTCAGTATTCAATTATTGAAATCGAAGAGTTTATCAAAGAAAACCAAGATAACCTCAAAATGGCTTTCAATATTCAATACAGTATCACCCGCTGGGCTGATTCTAAAACCACCAAAAGAGGTGTTTTTGAAGCTAACCCTGATAGAGTTAGAACTCAAAGACAAAACCTTGATGCTGGCGGAAACACAGGTACTGGTGGAAATATCCTAGAACAGATTAGAGCATTGAGAGAAGCTGAATTAAAAAGACAATCTGAACTAGATGACCTTTTTGATGAATTAGAAGAATTAGAGTAGATTTATAACCTTAATCATTTGATAAGTAGGTAATATGTGTATAAAGAAGATAGTGGTAATTCTTCTTCTTTTAGGCATTTCATTGCTGTCTCTTTCTTCTCAATCTGCTATTGCAGATGAAAATGAAGGGGATGTTACTATAGCTGAAATGCGTAAAGCAATTGAAGAGAAAAGAATTAGTGAAGTAAATGACTTATTAAGCTCAAGCAAAATCACAGAAATAGAACAGATTTTTTCTGAAGATGAGGAAGCGTATTTTTCTCTCATCAAAGAAAATGACCTAACTTATGCTAATTTTGTCAGGGGAATGATGTTCAAAGCCTACAGAAATGTAGCAAGCTTACAAGATGATTTGCTTTTTATAGACTGTAAAAGTGCAACCTACTCTCAAGAATGGGATAAAGTCGTCTTAAGAGCTAACGATTTACTCAGAAGATATCCTGAAAGTAATAGAAAAACAGTTGCTTTACGTTATTGGAAACTTGCCCTCTTAAAGTTAGGAAAAGATCAAGAATACGTAAATTTAGTCGAACAATATCCAGAGTTCGAATTGGCTGTTCAGAAATACCAATATGGACAATCTTTATACAACATTGGAAGATACGACGAAGCTCAACAATATTTAGAGGAGGCCGCTCTTGATAATAATTATACACTTAGAGCCTCTGCTACTCTTGCTTTAACTGCTTTAGCTAAAGGCAACATTGATGAAGCAGTTTCTATCTTTGACATATTGCAGAAAAGTTTCTCCCCTGAAACTCCTTACTATGACTTCATTCTTCTTTCAATAGCCAGGTTGTTTTCCCACTTTGGGGATCCTGACACGGCTTTGAGCTATTATCAAGATTATAGCAGATTAAATAATGATGATATTGGTGAAGTAATTTATGAAGTTGCTATTGCTTACAGAAAAGCAGGCAACTTAGAAAAAGCTCAAAAATCATTTGAACGCATTTTAGAAACTAAATTTGCTGATGAATATTACGTCCAAGCTCTTTATAACTTGATTCTTATTGATCAAGAACTTAATGACGGACAGGCAGCTACAACAATTTTAACTAACTATCAAGCCCGCGTTGATGATTATTTTGAAAGCCTCTTAAAAAACAGGAATCTAATTAGCGAGATCAGAAACCTAAGAAACAACTTCTTAATGGAAACTGAACAATCAAAGAAAGAGATTCTTCTAGAGCAAATCAAAGCTAAAGAACAAGAAGTTATTACTAACCAATTAGCACTTGAAGAGAAAATATCTTACTTAGACGCCAACACTATTCAAGTTATTAAGCGTCTGGAACAGGAGTATATCTTAAGAACAGAAAACTATTTCGCTGAATTAGATTTAATTGATAAATACCGAAATACTCCTAAAGATGAATTAATCGCTATGGTTAATGCAGATAGGATTAATAAAGAGTTTGATTATATCTTAGCCATTACTGAGGACTTATTATCTGATATTCCAAACCCGACAAATAATCAAGGCGAGAGAGCTCTTTGGTATGCTAATCAACTTTATCTAAAAAAGAAGTATATCGTTAACTTATCAAAGTTAGTAGATAAATCAAAATCTAATCCTAAGAAAAACGTTGAATTCAAAAAACTTCTTGAGGAAGACCTTGAGAACTTGGATGAAATTAGAGTAAAAGCTAAATTTGATTTAGCTGAATTTCCAAATTTAGCTGAGAAGCAAGAAATTGCTGACCAACAAGTTGAGGAGTTTCTAGCTCAAGAAAGAAAGGTAGAAGAAAAAAGAAAATTAGTTATTGATACCTACTATGAGAAGAAAGCTGATAAACTCCAAAGAGATGTAGTTACTAGGTTCAATGAATTAGATGAAAGTAATCAAGCATATTCTGCAGCTTTTACTAAATTTAATAATATTAAAAACGAACAACAAAACTATTTTAATTTCATTGAATTAGACTTAGAATACCGGAAGTTAACTGAAAGCTATAAGCAAAGATTAGCTCAAGCTGAAAGAGACACAGTTGCTATCCCTGAAGATGAATTCCAGCAAATTGTTAACCAAAGAGAGAACCTCTATAATAGAATAAACACTTTTGTTTTCCGGAATAATCAATTTGAAAACAATGCAAAATTATATTTTAATATGGCTGAACTGGCTACAATTATCTACCCTAATAATCATAACCTCATTTATAATAACTATAAAAAAGTGTTAGAGCTTAATCCAGATTACCCTCAAAAAGATGTGGTTATCTATAATTTAGCCTATTATGAAAACCAGATTCTTGATTTAGAAATAGCTAATTTAAGAGAAGAGAAAATGAAAGATATCAACTATTTCAATAATCCAAGACCAATTGAGGCTACTAAGACAGTAGGTAAATATAAAAAGGTTATTGATAATTACATAAATTTGAGTAAAGATATTAATAGTGAATATCAAATTGAAGCTATGCTTAGACTAGCTAAGTTATATTATGACATAGCTGTTGATGCTGACGAAACTGCCAAATACATTGGTTATTCAATTAAAATATTCGACCAAATCTATGCTCTCGGTAACCAAGAACAAAAAAATGAAGCTCTTTTTCAACGTGCTTGGCATAAAATGGCTATCAGAAATTATGAAGAAGCATTATCAGACCTAGAATTACTAATGGAAAACAGAGATACTTTTGATAATTTCCAAAAAGATAAATATCGTGCTACTGAAGATATTATTGTATATTCTTTGGATGCTTTAGATTCATCTTTAGAGGGCGAAACTAACTCTTATAGTTATGTTGAAGAGACATTATTTAGCAGGTTTGAAGAGGAAACAGCTAATAATATTTTCATTAAACTTTTAAGCAAAAAACGAATCTATGATGATTACGAAAATATTATTAATTTGTATGATGCGCGATCAAAAGTTAATCCTCTAGCAATATCAAACCCTACCTATACAGATTCTATAATTGTAACATTAAGTAATTATGGCTTCGAATTAGGAGACTCATTAAATGTTAAAGGTGAAAGAGAGTATAGAAAGGCAATTGAAAGATATGGCTATCAATCTGAATGGTATGAATACAACAAGAATAATGATTTATCTCCCTATGTTAAAGCGGTTCAAAAAGGCCTAGATGACTTCATTTTTCCAGATCTATATAATAAAGTTATAGATAACCCAACTTTAGAAAATATTGAAGAATTTGCCAAAGCAACACAAATGTATGCTGACTATGTAGGATTTGATGAAAAGATTAGAGCAGAAAGACTTAAAATATACGATGTTAACAGCATAAGTACTATTGTAAAGTATGTTAGAACTAGGCAAGATACAATAGCCTATAGTTATGGAATAAATGAAATCTATAGCTTTATTGAAAGAAACCCAGAGAGTGACATTAGAAACAACTTAGAACAAAATGCTTATGGTTGGGCATATAACATAACTGTTATAACAGATACTACTGCTTTTGATTCATTAGCATATTCTCAACAAGAAATTGAGGAGATTAAAAATGAAAAAAGGTCTAATTATATAAATAGTGCTGATAGATATTATGACTATTTGGTTAATAACGATCTACCGGATAAAGATGATATCATTCATAGATTACTCTTCTATAGAGGTCTTGCTAAATCAAAACTAGGTGATAAAGAGGGAGCTAAGGCAGATTTCTTAGCCTGCAATGATCTAAATATCTCTAATGAATTTAAGGAAGGGATTTATAGAAATTTAGCTGAAATATATAAGAACGATGGTGATTTAGATACATCTATTGAATACTTAACTCAAGCTCAAGATTTTGCAGATGAAGAGATGAACATTGAATATGAAAGAGAAATCTATAATACCAGAGCAGCCAAGATAAACTTGTTGAACAATAGTGGAAGTCAGGAAGATAAAATCAAAGCTGCTAAAGAAATGGAAATAGTCTTAAAATCCAATGCTATCGATGAAGAAGCAAAAAATGAGTTAAGAAAACAGGCAATCGCTCAATATGCAGCGGGTGGTGATTTTGAAACAGCTATTACTAGACTTATCCAGGAAGGTGATAATAGTACAACCGTTGATGATGCCTGGAATAATTATGGTAGTGCAGCTGAAATTGCAGCAGACTCCTTAAACAATAACAATAGAAAGATTGAAATTGAAGATATGTTTATGGGTAGATTCCCTAATGACCAACAGACCTTTGCTATTCTAATTCAAAGATTGGCAGTTGTTCAAGATTCTACACTGTCTACTTATGACCCAAATCTTGCTTCTCAGAAAATGATTGAAATATATGAAAGAGCTACCCAAGACGGGGAGAAGCTGGATATTTCATTAGGTGATTTAACTCCTGAAGATTATTATTATAATGCTGTTATTTTTAAGAATCTAACATTATCAAAAGAAGCACAAGCTTTGGAATGGATAGCTTTTAATAAAAAATTCCCTGAATACCAGAATCTTACCGTTCTGAATGTTATTTGTCAGTTGTATGAAGATTTGGGCAATGAAGAAGAATATTTAAAGGCTATTATAGTCTTGTATAATGCAGATAAAACTAGTGCCAGGTATCCTAAGTATGCTATAGATAAGTTATCTGCTATCAATGATAAAATCAGTAGAGCTTTCAGACAAAAAGATTGGAATAACATGTTAAGTTTGATTGAAGAATATAAACAAGAAGCAGAAGTTTATACCTCAAATGGAATTCCTCCTGGTGATATTGCAATTCCTTCTTCACTCGAAAGATATACTTCTTATACTACCGTATATGAAAACGAGCAAGAGAAAAAAGCTTTGCTAGCAGATCTAGACAAGAAATTCAACGATTACATGGCATTTGTCGAAGTTTCACCTGAAGCTAATAATAGGATTAGGGTAAATAATTCGATCGCATGGAATGGGAATATGTATGGTGAAGATAAGCTGATTAATAGGTTTATTGATTTAACAAAAGAAGAATTCGCCTCAATCGAATCTGATATGAATTTAGTATTATCAAGTGAATTATTAGATCCGGAGGAGAAAAGAGTTCAACTATATCTCCTTGATTTTGCTAAGTTCAAAATCTCAAAATACGCTGGAGACCTTATCTTTAATCAAATTAATAAATATATGAGTTTACCTAATGGTCAGTTTAAGCAATATGAAAATCTTATCCTAAGCAGGACTGACATAACTTGGGAGGAACAAGATGAAATATTGGATAATTATCTTTTTAATATTCAAAATGTTCAACAACAATTTGTTGCAGAATTTAATACTATAACAATCCCTAATGCTAGACAGATATTTGCTTTTTATATCAATGGCTTTACTAATCCATTACCTCGTAGTGAAGAAGTTGTTGCTTTCCTACAAGAAGCAGGTGTTTCGGATGTTGTACCCACTGATGAAAAGAACATAGATTTTGAACCTTCTTGGAGAAAAGATTTCTCGCAAATTAATGAGACTATTCTTAATGATGGACACAGAGATTTTATGATTTATTCAATCCCTGGTGGAGAAACATTACTACTTGAAACAAAAATCACCTGTCCAATTTTACCTAATGCTGCAAGAATGAGATTAGTTGAAGAAGGCGATTTCTGGCCCAATGACAAGATTGAGTTTCTGGTTAAGGTAAATGACAAGCCAATAAATATTGATGATTTATATCTCCCAGATGGAGTAATTAGTGATACTCTCTCTGCTTTCCCTTATCTTAATCGAGGCTTGATAAATGATGATAACTTAGCTTCATTAAATTATCAAAAGGGTGATAATACTTTATCAATCTCAGTAGTTAATAACTCTTTTGAAGAAGTGAATATTGGATTTAATTATTCTTTGATTTATGACAAAGAAAAACTCTATATTCATGAAAACTCTGTAATGATTTCTGTTGTGTCTGATAATAGTTGGTTAGGTGCCGACTCTATTAGCACTTTAGATGTATCTGACCCAGGATGGGGTCCTGTGAAATATGGTAACTTGGACATTGCTTATGATCAATTTGATTCCTTCAAAAACCCAATTGCAACACCAATTTGGTATGGAGTTGAGAGCCTAGAAGATAACACTACAACGGTCGATATAATTGACAATGATTTAACCTCATTAGATGATACTTTAAACATTGCTTCAACAATTGATGATACCTTATTAGTTACAACTGATTCCTTAGATGTAATCTCTCCTGATGAGACTCTAATTACTCAAGATGTAACACCTGAACAACCTACTGTGAAATACTTCATTAAAGAATTCGAGGTTACAGGGAATGTTATTGAAGGTATCTTGTATTTTGTCGCCAATGAAAGTGCCAATATCTTTTTGAATAATGTGCAAATTGGTTATGATGAACCTTATTATTTTGCTCCTCCAGATGCACCATATATATATTTGGAACCTGAAGACCTTGTCCAAGGGAGAAATATTATTATTTTTGAAGTTAATAGTCCTACTCAAACCAATGGGCTATTAGTTGATATCCAAATTAAAACAATAAGTGAAAGGAGATAACTATGAAAAAGTTATTGTTGATAGGCTTAATTATAGTTTTTTCTGCTGTCAATCTTTGTTATTCACAAGATACTCAAAGCGGTGATGATTTCGAATACGAAAATGACGAAAATGTTGAGTATGTTTGGGATGTAAATGAAATCAAACAAGTCCAAAGATTTGGGTTCGGTTTACCCGATATTGGGAGTACCAGAAGTCGGAAACTAACCTCAGAAGAGTTTATTTTTAAGACTTATATTATGGATAAATTGCTAAAATCAAATAGAATTTTATATTAACAAATTAGGAGATCATATGAGAAAGAATGCATTATTAGTAATATTACTTTTAGTAGTATGTGTTGGTTTTTTATATTCCCAGGGGCAAGCTAATGTAGCCGGGAACAATCAAGAACAAACTGAGGTTTCTCAAACAGAAGAGAATGTTTCAGTTACAGCTGGTAATACACCAGTAAAAGAGAAAGAAGTAACAGCTTATAACAAATGGGTACATAACTTAGTTAAAGATATGGAATCTACTAACCTTATAAGAGTCTTTTTTGAAGCAGGTGTTTTTGCTTGGGTTATTTTAGGAGTATTTTTAATATCCATTTTACTATTCGGAATTCGCTATTATCAACTAATGATTAAAGAAAAACTTGATAGTGATAAGTTCCATTTGAAAGTTAAAGGCTTGGTCAAGTCAAATAGTATCAAAGAAGCTATTAGTGCTGCTGAGTTAGTTCAAAGAACTTCAATGGGGCAAATTTATCGAATAGGATTATTAGCTTATAGAGATGCTAAAGAATCCGGTAAGAAAGGTGATAGTTTAAAAGAGGAAGTTCAGAATGCTTTCAATGAAGCATCTTATCAAACAATTCCTGAAATTGACAGAGGCTTGCATTGGTTTGACCTTTTAGCTCAAAGTTCTACTTACCTTGGACTTCTTGGTACTATTATGGGTTTGATTGCTGCCTTCTCTGGTATTAGTGAGACAGAAGTTCTTATGGGTGGTATTAAACAAGCCATGGGAACAACCGCTCTTGGACTTATCGGGGCGATTGCTATTCAATTTATCAAGGGATTTTTATCAAGTAGAGCAGAGAAAATTATTAATGATTTAGATGCAAATAGTGTTAAAATCATGAATGTGATCAATAACCAAATACAGGAATAGAATCATGAGAATTAATCCTGCTGTTGGAAAGAAAAGCAAAACTTACAAACCTTCGCAGGGAAGAAATGCGCAAAAAAATGCAGGTCATCAAGAAGTTGATTTAGTTCCGATAATGAATTTATTTGTTACTCTTATTCCTATGCTTCTAAGTATGGTGGTATTAGTGTCGATTGCTTATCTTTCTTTGGATTTATCTAATCCAAATGCACCAGGGGCAGGGGAAGCATCAACTGCCAAGAAAACTGAGAAAAAAGCACCACAGATAACTAAGCTGGAATTGATAATAAATAAAGATGATACAGGAGAAATATTTATCTTTAATAAGAATGGTGAAATTGATCCCGACCAACCAGAGATCTTAGTTTCAAATTTTCATGAACTTTATACGGCACTTAGTAAATATAAAAAAATCATGCTAGAAGATAAATCAAACAATTCTGAATCGTCTGAGAATGCGGATGAATCGCTTTCGATAATCATTCTTCCTAAGGAATATGTAAGATTTGGCGTTTTTGTAAAAACTATGGACTTATGTAAGAAGATGAACTTTTCTGATATAATGATCAGTGAAATATAATAAGGAAGTAAACTATGAGCCCAGTAGCACGAAGAATAAATAAAACTACACAGATGAGTATTACTTCTTTAATTGATATATTAACTATTTTACTATTATTTGTGATGGTTAATGTTTCCTCGGATCCTGATATGCTTCCTGAGGGGATGGAACTTCAGGAATCAATGATGGACGATGAGTTTCCGGAAAATAGTAAAATAATATCTCTTAATGTAAGTTATACTGGTTTAGATACAGGTGTAATAACTTACCAGAGTGAGAAATCAACCGAACAGATCCCTATAGCTAGGCTTGAAGAGATTAATAATACATCACGTGAAGTTTTGGCAGCTAAGACTGAAGCTTTAGATGTTACTCTACATTCAATTTTAGGTAATAATATTGGGGACACTCCTGTTGTTGTCAAAGTCAAAGCACATAGAAATACTCCATTTAAGTATATTAACACTATCAAAACGATGTTAATAGATATTTGGAATAATGAAAATTCAGCAGTTTCAGTACAATCCCAGTCAAAAGAATTTAAGTTATATTTTGCTACTGATTTTAAAAAAGCTGAAACTGATGCTTATCAGGCTCTCCTTAAATCTTATGGGTTACCGAGGGGGCTATAATGAATAAGAAAAGATTTTTAGTAAAATATATATATAAAGGTAAACAAGTAACTGTAGCTTGGTCCGAAGGTAATGAAAACACAAGTAAGTTTTTCTTATTAGGCAATAAACTTACCATCGGTTCTGATCCTACCTTACTATGGCAAATATTTAATCCAGCGTTCCCAAAAAAGCATGATTTAATAATTAAAGAGAATCAAGATTATTACATCAACCTATTAAAGTCTTTTTCTATACAGGTGAACAAAGATGGAAAAGAGCTAGGATTAGATGAACTTAAGAGTTTAGGATTATTAAAAGATAATCGTCTATACCTAAAAGATGACTTTAATGGTAGTATTATAATAGATGATAAAACTACAATAACCTTTAACTCTTTTCCTAAGCCTGCGCCTTTAAATCCTGAACAACTAAAACTAGTAGCTTTATTGACTCGCTATCCTAAAGCTACTGGTATGAACAAATTTACTAAGTATAGTGTTGTATTGGTTATCTTATTTTTGATTGGTTTTGCTTCAATAATTGGTTGGACTTATACTCCACCCCCAAAAGAGAATATTTTCTCTATGACTGAAAGAGAGATGACTGTTGCTATACCAGTTAGAAGAGTAGATACCTCAAGTCAGGTGGCTACTTATGAAGAAGTGGCTACAGATACTGAAGCCGATGTAGAAGAAGCTCCAACAGATCAAGAGGCACAAGCGGTTGCTGATCGCCAAGCTCTTACTCAACGAGCTGCCCAGCGAGCTGCTCAACGTAGAGAAACCACTACAACTGCTCAGAGATATACAGGTGGTCAAGTTGCATCTGTAGGTGGTCAAGCAGGGACTGGAGAAGCTCTGGGTGTAAAGAGTAGGCTTAAAGGATTACAGGGCTCCAGTCGAGCTAGCTCTTCATTTTCCAATTTAGATGTTGATACTAGTTCAGAATATGGAGATATTGCCAGAAGCTTAGCCAGACAAAAAGATGATCAGTTAGGAACAGCTGTTGTTTCGGCCAGAGGTGTAAGTGCTGATCAAATTAGAGGAAGAAAGACTGCTAGTATTGGTTCCGAAGGTGGTGCTAATCTGGGAGAAATAGCTTCTAATATTGGCGATGGTTACGCAGTGCAAACTATCGAAGGGGAAGATGTTGATGGTACCGGTTTAGAAACAGGTAAAATTCAAGCAAGAAAACGTGAAGTAGTTAAGTTATCAGACACACAAAAAGATAATCAACTTACCGAATGGTTCACAAATGCTATTCTTCCTAGAATTAATCAAGAATATGATAAATATAAACTTCGTAAAAGTATTCGTGGAGAACTAATCATTACTTTGATTTTCCAAGACGGTAAAATTATAAGAGCAAATATTAGAGGATTAGGAAGTATTAATGATAGAGAATTCATTTCAACTATCAAGAATTTACTTGAAAAACGTTCTACTCCTCCAGCTAATATTGGAACCTATCAATTCACAGTTAAACCAAAATTTGAATAATTAAAAAACTAAAACAAGAAATATTAAAGAGTGAGGAATTTCCCTCACTCTTTTTGCTATCTAGTTACTTACTGTGGGTACAAAAAAATTCATTTGACACTAAGCCAACAATTTTAAATCTGTTCTAATAACTTTAATATATTTAAAAATTAGGAGAAATAATGAAGATATTAGTTTTAAATTGTGGTAGTTCATCCATCAAATATCAGTTAATTAATAAGGAAAATGAAGAACTTTTAGCAGAAGGGATAATTGAAAATATTGGTGATGAATCATCTTTATTTACTTATAAGAGTGAGCGACATACTTTTAAAAAGAAAGAGATGATAATTGCTAATCATGAGCAAGGGCTCAAAGATATTATTGACTTGTTATTAGACAAGAATAAGGGTTGTATAAGTTCACCTGCTGAGATAGATGCTGTAGGACATAGAGTTGTGCATGCCGGCGAATATTTCTCAGGCTCCGTATTTATAGATGATGCAGTTGTGCATGCCTTAAAAGAATGTACTCATCTAGCCCCTCTTCATAATCCTGCTAATATCAAGGGTATTGAAGCTGTTTATAAGTATCTTCCCGGAACTCCTCAATGTGGTGTTTTTGACACAGCTTTCCATCAGACTATGCCTGAAAAAGCTTATCTTTATGCCATACCTTATGAATTATATGTTGAGCATAAGATTAGAAGATATGGTTTTCATGGAACATCCCATAAATATGTAGCTTTAAAAGCTGCGGAATTCTTAGGAAAAGCAATTTCTGAATTAAAAATTATCACATGTCATGTTGGAAACGGTGCTTCTATCACAGCTGTTAAGTACGGCGATTCAATCGATACTTCTATGGGCTTAACTCCATTGGAAGGTCTCGTCATGGGAACTCGTTGTGGAGATCTAGATCCTGCTATCCCTCTTTTCTTACAAGAAAATCTAGATATGTCTCCTGCTGAAGTTAATACTGTACTAAATAAGAAATCCGGGATGTTAGGACTTTCTCAACTCTCAAATGATATGAGAACTATCGAAGATGGTATTATTAAAGACCACGACCACAGAGCTATCCGTGCTCATGATGTTTATGCCTACAGAATCAAAAAATATATTGGGGCTTATGCTGCAGCTATGAATGGCGTCGATGTTATAGTCTTTACCGGTGGTGTTGGTGAAAATATGCCTATTCTAAGAGAAATTGTTTGCCAAGATATGGATTATTTAGGTGTGAAAATTGATAGAGATACTAATAATCAATGGGTTGGTGGAACTCTAGATATTTCAGCTCAAGATAGCAAAGTTAAAGTTCTTAAAGTTCAAACTAATGAAGAATTGATGATTGCTATAGAAACAGAAAAGATCATTAAAAGCAGAGATGATATAAAATAAATAGATTAAACCCGAATGATGCAGCCTACTGCATTATTCGGGTTTGAGAGTTCTTTTACTATGGCATATTAATTGTATCAGAGAAAGTTACAAGTATAAATTTGCTATTAAGAGTATGTTTTTTATTTGCTGAAAATGCTACAATCCTGAAAGGATAAGTCTTAAATCCCCAAAGGGGATAAATAGTTTAGCCCGGGGTACAATCCTGAAGGGATTGCAACCCCGGGTATTGATGATAAACCTAACCTTACCCTGAAAGGGTTAAATAAAATCTTATATACCAAAGACTTATTATATACATTATTTATACTTTTGTTAAACCCTTACAGGGTAACATCTTTGGGTAGACTTCAGTACCCAAGGTTGTGATCTTCTGGCCTACAAAGCTTTCGCTCCTCTAGAGCTATTAGATTTTCTGACATATACTTGGAGGGAACCAAAAAACACAATTAAGAAATATTAATACTTGAGATAAAGCCCATTGGAAAGCTAAAAAACTAACTATTAATAACTTGAGATATTGATTAATAAAAAAACATTTGACATATATAAAACAAAACTATATTTTTGTTCTATATGATATAAATAAAATTTAAACCAATATGGAGGAATAAATGAAGAAATATTTATTAGCTTTTATTGTTGTGATGATGATGTTCGGATTATCTAATCTGAATGCAGAGACTTATACTGAGAATTTTGATAACTGGAGTACTGGCACATCATATGCTACTGAAACTGTAACACTAACAAATGATTTTCAATGGCAATGTCAAAACACAAATTTCTCTAGTCAGAATGCTCGGTCAGGTAATGCTGCTAGATTAAGAAATGCTTCTCCTATTCCTTTTCTAGTCTTTTTAGGTGTTGATGGAAACGGGAAAAATGATGGACTAGGAACAATATCATTTTGGTACAGACACTGGGATGCTGATGGTAGAACGGTTAAGTTTCGATTACAGTACCAAATTGGATCAACTTCAGGAGAATGGGTAAATTTAGGTGATGAGATTACTGCAACAAGTACAACTTATAATCAATTTAGTATAGATGCAAATATTTCAGGTAATGGGATATATTTTAGGATATTATCAACAGGCTATGCAGAAAGACTAATGATTGATGATATGGAGTTTACGGATTATAATCCATCTGGAAACTTATCCCCTTCAATAACCAACATTGTTCAGGCACCAAGTTCAAATATTACATCTTCAACTACAGTTTCAGTTTCTGCTGACGTTACTGATAGTGATGGAACCATTGAGGGTGTAGAATTGCACTGGGGAACTACATCAGGAAGTTTAACTAATACCATTAATATGTCTGTAACAACTGGAGATACCTATGAAACTGATACAGATATTCCTGTTCAACTTGATGGAACTACAGTATTTTATGAAATATATGCGATAGATGATGATTTAGCCGAAACTACTTCCAGTGAAAATAGTTATACCGTTGCAGACCCTCAACCCCTATCTGTAGATTTTGGAGCGAGTACAACTGAGGCAATTATCGATCAAACTATAACATTTACTAATCAATCTACAGGTGGTGTTCCAACCTTTACTTATGCCTGGGACTTCAACAACGATGATGTTGTAGATTCTACTGATGAAAACCCAACTCATTCTTATTCTGCTGAAGGGACTTATACTGTTAAATTGACAGTTACTGATGGTGATTCTGATTCTGATTTTGAGACAAAAGTAGATTATATTACTGTTACAGAAGCCCCAAATGTTGCTTCAGAACTTTTTATTTCTGAGTATGTTGAAAAGGGAAATGATAAAGCGATTGAAATATTTAATGGAACCGGAAGTCCGGTTGATTTAACTAATTATACTGTTGAAGTTTATGTTAATGGTTCAGCTTCAGGTAACTCAATCAGTTTAAGTGGCTCTTTAGCAACCAATGATGTTTATGTAATTTCATATAACCAAGCTGCCTCTACTATTAAAGATGTTGCAGATAATATTACTAGTACATTAGGTTTTAATGGAGATGATGCTGTCGCTCTATTAAAAAACGGAACTGTAATTGATGTTATTGGTGAAATTGGAAATGATCCAGGTTCTTCATGGACTGTTGGTGCTAGTGGCTCAACTGCAGATCAGACTTTAGTGAGGAAATCTTCAATTTTCTCTCCTAATCCAGTGAACTTAGCCTCTTTTGCCGGTACTGATGATGAATGTGAATGGGATTTATATCCTCTAGGGACTTATGGATATCTCGGTTCTCACACTTTCGACGGAACCGGTGTAGAAGAAGGTACCGTAGCGACTCCGGTAATATCACCTGAAGCAGGAGAATACATAAATCAAGTTCAAGTAACAATCACCTGCGAAACAGATGGTGCAACTATCTATTACACAACTAATGGAGATGACCCAACTACTGCTTCAATAGAATATAGTGGAGCTTTCACACTTAATGCAAGTGCTACTGTTAAAGCTTTTGCAGTTAAAGCAGGAAATACAGACAGCTATATAGCTTCAGCAATATACACTGTTGTAGCACCTGATCCATTAGTTGCTGACTTTAGTGCAAATACTATTTCTATAACAGTTGGTCAAGAAGTAACTTTCACAGATTTGACTACCGGTGGAGTCCCTGAATATTTATACAGCTGGGATTTAGATGGAGACGGAGACGAGGATTCTGATTTAGCTAATCCATCTTTTACTTATAACACTGTTGGTACTTATACTGTTGAGTTATATATCATGGATAGCGAATTCAATGAATCTACTGAAACTAAAGTGGATTACATTCATGTATTCCCAACAGCAGTTGAACCAACTATCGGAACTCTCTTTATTAGTGAAGTTAGTGATGCTGTTGCTTATCAAAATGAGTATATAGAGCTTTATAATAATAGTGATCAATTAATAACTTTAGAAAATATAACTCTTAGAATGGATTTAGGAACTCCTGGCTTCTCACTAAACAATGTTAGCTATGTAGGAGATCGGACAATTCTTCCTTATAGCTATATAATTATTTCTCGTGGTAATGATAGAGCAGCTTTTGAAACAGAATTCGGTGCATTACCTGCAGGGGTAACTTTCCTTCAAGGATCTACTTCTATGTTCTTCGGAACAAGTTCACCTCGTCGCTGGCAATTAGTGCTTATCACAGATGCAAAAGCAGAGACACTTATCGATGACACCATAGAAGCTGTTGGTGGTAGTGGAAATACTAGTTATCAGTCTTCACCAGGTAATTGGGTAACAGTGAATGATATCACTCAAAACACCCCAGGAGCAGGTCACGGCGACCAAACCCTTCCTGTAAGCTTATCATCCTTTATGGCAATCCAGACAGCTGAGAATTTTGCTCAGTTAACTTGGGTAACTCATTCAGAGAGTGGGATTATTGGTTATGATGTATTACGTAGTGAGGCTGAAGATGAAGCTTTAGCAATAAGAGTAAATTCTCAGATTATTGAAGCTAATAATGAAGCAACAAGTAGTACTTATAACTTTACAGATGATGAAACAGAGATGAATACCACTTATTATTATTGGTTAAGATCAAGTGAATTTGATGGTACTTCAGCCATGTTTGGTCCTATAAGCATCAAGATAGGACAAGAGAATGATACACCTGAGATAGTTATTCCAACAAAAACTATTTTGAGAAATATCTATCCAAACCCATTCAATCCTTCAACAACAGTTAACTTCTATATGGATAAAGCTGATAATATTAAGATCAATGTCTTCAATGTTAAAGGTCAGTTGATTAATAGAATTACTGAAGGTAATTTTGGTGAAGGTTTCCATAATGTAGTATGGAATGGTAAAGACCTTAATGGTAATGACTGTTCTTCAGGTATCTATTTCTTTAGAATGGAGACAAAGACAGAAAGTCAAGTAGTAAAAGGAATCCTTTTAAAGTAGGATCTTGCTTTGCAAGAATGAAAAAGTAAAAGATAAAAATGAAAAATAATAAAAGCCCGGTTTATGCCGGGCTTTTGCTTTTCAGCTTGGAGCGGGTAGGGTGTCCACGGTCAGACAGAAGAGATTTTCAGGAATATATATATTATATGCCTTTTATGGATGCACCCCCTGTGTCCCCCTCAAAGAAGGGGATTTTGCTAAAAGAATCTGCACTCTTCGCCTGTGATACGTAGCTTTAGCGAAGTATTACTAAAGATCTACTTGACAATTCGGGTTTAAATGGAAAAAATCAAAGATTTAAATCAATATTATCGCCCCTGTAGGGCTCATCTTTGGTTGGGAAATCAGTACAGTGTCTTCGAACACTGCCTATTATATTTTCATCCCTTCGGGATTTTTAAGAATTTCCAAGCTATCGCTTGGAAGCGGATGTGGGCATCCGCATTCCCAGTGAAGAGGCTTTGTTACCAATAAATAATCACTATAAAATATCAAGAAAACCATAAAATGTGCAATATTATAGACTTAATTTGGGATAAGCTACTGGAGAAGGTGGTTTGATGATAGAACAGTCTCTTTATGCAATTTAGCATTTTTACAGATAAAAAAATTGACAAAAAAGCGGATTCTTTTTTATTTATAATTATGAAGTTAAATAAATCATTGAATCCCAATATATATTACAGTTTTGGCAATAAAACTGATAGTCTCTCCTTAATAAAGAAAGGGGATAGAAAGGTTTTAGTCGCTGATCAGGAGATTCCCCTTGCTAGATTTGTGATGGCAGATCAGACTCATTCTAGGGAGATTAAGGTAATAGAAGAGTCTGACTTAGGATCAGGCTTTTTAGCAAATAAGCCTGAGATTCCGGTAGTGGATGGTTTTGTTACAAACCTGCCCAATGTCTTCATTGTTATCAAAGGAGCTGATTGCACTCCAATCTTAGTTTATGCTAAAAGTAAGAGTGTAGTTGGGGGATGCCATTCAGGTCGTCAAGGGACTAAAAATGGTATTATTAAAAATCTAATTCAGACTATGCTAACAGAATTTAATCTAATAGTTACTGATCTTGTGGTGGTGATAGGTCCGGCAATTAGTGGAGCTAGTTATCAAGTTTCTGAAGAGGTCTATTCTGATTTCGTAACAATGACAGGAATAGAGCAAGATTATCGCCAGTTAGATATGCAGAGAGTTATAGTGCGTGATGTATTAGAAATGGGACTATTATCAGAAAATATTATTAAGAGCAGAGAATGTACTTATGCAAGTCCTAATTACTTCTCATATAGAAGAGATAAAACAAGAGAGAGACAAGTATCAATCATAGGAATCACAGATGGAAAGATATACAAATAGTCGTGAAGATATAATAATTGAAGTAACGGACAATAAGTTATGTGCAACCATGACTATTAAACGCGATGGTGGAGTAATTGAACAAGATGAGATAATCTCCTTAATAAATCAAGCAGGGATAAGCAATGGATTCATCAGTAGTATAAATCAAGAGGGTGAAAAAGAGTTTAATCATCCTTTCAAAATAGCAGAAATCCAGGCAATAAATCAAGAAGTTGTTCTAGATTTATATTATAAAACTGATGAATTATATTATCCTAAAACTCCACTTAATGAAACTAATATCTTTAGATTAGTCTATGTCCAGAAAGGTTCAGCCATCGGTAAACTCACCTATGATGAAGATATGATGAGCAAGAAAGATGTTTATGGCAAGTATCTTTTAACTTTAGAAGGGCGCAATAACGTTATTGATAAATATAAGGGTGAGAATATAGATTTTGATCTTAATACTAGGGAATATATTGCCAAAATTAGTGGCTATCTCTCTCTAGCTTCTGATGGAAAATATAGTATAATAAATCATCTCATCATAAAACATGATATAAATCGTGATTATGGGAATATCTATATAATAGGCAATCTCACTATTCAGGGAAATGTAAAAGATGTTCGCCATATTAGAGTTATTGGGGAGCTAATCATCGAAGGAGATGTTTTTCAAAGTAATCTTTATGCTGAACACGGTATTGTGATTAAAGGTCTGTTAGAAGGCTGTAATAGTGGTGGGGTTACCAGTCCTAAAAGCATTAAATGTGCTGAAGTAAAGAATTCAAAGGTATTCGCCGGTGAAGATGTATTTATCGAGGGTAATGTTACCAGTTCCAAAATAGTAGGTGAGACCTCTATTCAAGTAAAAGATTCAGGAGAAGTGCTTGCTTCAGATTTGCAAAGTTCACGTTATATCAAGGTAGGTAATGTCAAGAATGACGACCATACTGTCTCTGATTTAGAGATTACTGTAAGTCCTTATACTAAAGAACAACTAATGATATTAACTAGAGAATTGGTCTATTTTAATGAAAATGATAGTGATAATGAGAAGATTCCTATTATTAGAAGAGAGATTAAGCAATTAGAAGAAAAGCTTTCTAATAAAGTAGAGGAAGCCATTGAGTTAGAGAATAATAATTCATTAATGATAGAGACAAGAGGGCAGATTTTTCCAGGGGTAAAACTAAAAATATTGAAAGAATCAATGATTGTCGATGATGATAGTTTTAAGAATAAAAAAATAATTAATTTAACCCGAATGATGTAATAGAACTTTCATGAAGAGTGCTATATTCTTTTAGCAAAATAAGTTACAGAATTTGAAGGCATATAATATATATATTCCTGAAAATTATGTAGATTACTTTTGCAAAAGAAGATAGTGCTATTCGCAAAGGTCTACTGCATTATTTGGGTTTAAGATGAGGATAAAATGAAAAGAAGTATTTTTATAGGCTTGTTATTACTAACAGCAATTTGGTTAACAGCATTTGAACCACACTTTGCCAAGGATCCTGATATCTCCCCGGATGGAAGTGAGATATGTTTTTCCTATCGCGGTGATTTATGGAAGGTCCCCTTTGACGGTGGAACAGCTATCCGCTTAACAGACACAGAAAGCTCTAATTATGGGCCTGTCTATTCTCCTGATGGCAGCAAAATTGCCTTTGATTCTAACCGTGAAGGTGCTTCAGGCATCTATCTTATTCCTAGCCAAGGCGGAGAAATAACTAGGGTTGGTGAATTTGGTTTTGGTTTATTAGACTGGTTTCCAGATGGTAAACATCTTCTAGCAAGTAAATACGACCAAAGGTATGGAACCGGCTTTTATAAAGTAAGTTTAGATGGGAAAGGAGCAAGTGAAATCACTTTAATAGGTGGGATTTTTGCAACTATCTCTGCGGACGGCAACTCCATTGTTTATACCGATAGAGGTAACCCTTATCGAGAAGCATATCAAGGAAGTACTAATGGTGAGCTGTGGAGATATGACATAAAAAAGAAAGAGTATCAAAAATTGACTGATACTGATCTTTCTGAAAGATACTCTGAATATTCAAGGGTTAATCCTAATAGACTATATTACGCCAAATCAGATGGCGAGGTTTTTCAGCTTTTCAGAGTAGAAAACTATGATTTCGAGAATGAAGAGCAGTTAACAGATTTTCCAACTTGGTCAGTTCGTGACATTTCCATAGCCTCTAATAGTGATAAAATAGTATTCGAGAAATTTGATGAAATTTGGTCTTATGATGACACTGCTTCCGGAAAGAAAGCAAAGAAAGTTGAAATTGAGATTAGAGAAGTTCAAGATAAAAGTAATATGATTCGTCAAACTGTGATAGATAGTTTTGATGATTTTGAAGTATCACCAAATGAAGAATTTCTAGTTTATAATTATAAATATGATTTATTTATGATGCCAACTGCAGGTGGACCTGTTAAACAAATTACTGACAAGCAAATCCCCTATCAAGGGATTAATATTCTAAGAGATAATAAAACAGTAGTTGTTAATGGAAGGGAACGTGGAGAGGGTGAACTCTATAAGTTTTCTATTGATAATCCAAATGAACTTGAATTAATCGGGTGGAGTAAAGGAAAGTCTATTCAAAGTATTGCAGAAACAGAACAAGGCAACTTCCTCATTAGTTATTATGTTGATAAAAATCAACAAGCCTTAGCAATCACAGACTCTCTTTTTTCTTATTTTGAGCCTATCAAGTTCGGGAAATATAACATTAGGTCTTATGCCAACAGACAAAATTCTTCTTACATTGCCTATGTTGAATATGATTTTGAAAAGAGGATTTCTTATCTCTACTTGAGAGATACTGAAAGAGAGAAATCATATCTACTCTATAACAGCTATAAATCATGTTATAATCTAGCCTGGGGAAAAGATGATAAATCTCTTTTCTTCAGTGAAGATGGTGATATTAAACGAATTGACCTACACCCGATTGATGAATTAGCGGACTATAAAGATCCTTGGACAAAAATTATCTCAGAAGAAGAAGATAAGAAAAATAAGGAAGATAAGAAAGAAGAAGAGAAAAAAGAAGATTACCCAGAATTAGTTATTAACCTTGAAGGAGTTGAATCAAGAATTAAAACTATTGTTTCACTACCAGGTTATAACTATATCGTGTCGGTTGTTAACGATTCTACCCTCTACTATGCTAATTCAAATAAAAGCACAACTTTCTATCAAATCAATTATGATGGTAAAAATTCTGACAAAATAACCACTATTGAATCTAGAGATTATAGCTCCTATAATCCTAAAACCTTTAATTACTATTACCATAATGGAAGTAAGATTAACTCTTTTAATCTGCAAACTAAAAAAACATCTGAAATAGGAAATTCATTCTTCTACGAATATGATTTAAATAATGTCAGACAACAGGTCTTTAGAGAGGTTTGGGGAGTTTTTGGAAGAAGTTTTTATGACCCGGAAATGCACGGTGTTAATTGGGAAAAACTCTATAAAAAATATGAACCTTATATAAAATATTGCTATGATGAAGAATCATTATCAAATATTGTTGAGGAAATGATTGGAGAAGTAAATGCCTCTCATACCGGATTTTATGCTAAAAGCTATGAGAACTCTTTCTCCTACCAAGTTGGCTATATCGGAGCTGATTTTGATTATTCCAAAAGATTAAAGAAAGGTATTAAATTCCGTAAAATTTACGATGGAACTAGCCTCAAAGACGTCTATAAACTTGAAGCAGGAGATCTCTTGTTAGCAGTTAATGATGAAAAAATAACTGATGATACAGATATTAACTCCCTTTTCTTTAATACACAAGGGCGCAAAATAAAGCTTCAAGTTCAGAAGGCTAAAGAAAAGCCTTTTGAAATGTGGGTTGAAGGCTTAACTTGGACCCAAAACTCAACTTTAGAATATCACGATTGGGTCAATAGTCGTCGTAAATTAGTTAATGATACCTCAAAAGGTAAGCTGGCCTATCTTCATATCAGAAGAATGAATTATAGCTCTTATCAGAAATTCTTAGAAGATTTTTGGAATGATAATATCAAAAAAGATGGCTTTATCATCGATGTTAGAGGCAATGGGGGAGGAAATATTAGCGAAGAATTAATAGATGCTATTAGAAAAAGACCTATCTCCTACTCCTCTTCACGCTATTGGGGTGATAAGAAATATAAAAACCCTAATCGCTTCTATGATAAACCTATTGTTGTTCTTATAGATGAAGACTCCTTCTCTGATGCTGAAGTCTTCCCTCACCTTGTTAAAGAACAAAAATTAGGAACAATAATCGGGATGCCTACAAGCGGATCTGTTATCGGGACTTATGATGTTGATCTCTTTGATGGCTCGTCTCTTAGATTGCCAAGATCAGGCTGGTGGACTCTCGGTGGGATCAATATGGAGGGAAATGGAGTGCAACCTGATATTAGAGTAGACCTTTCTCCTGAAGATAGGCTGCAAGACAATGATAAACAATTAAGTAAAGCTATTGAGTATTTATTAGATAAATAGATCTCATAACAAGCTTATAGACATTAGATTGAAGCCCGGTTCCCGGGCTTCTCTTTTCTTCTTGAGTGATCTATCGGTACAGTGTCTTGCGAACACTGCCTGTTATTTGGGATTATATGGCATCCCTTGAGTCTTCGCTAAAGCTACGCCTCACAAGCCGGGATTTAATACTAACAAGCTTACAGCTTGGGGCGGAGAGAATCTCCACCGTCCGACAAAAGAGGCTTTGTTACCAATAAGCAATCATTATAAAATGTCAAGAAAACCTTAAGATGGGCAATATTATCGACTTCTTTAACCCGAATGGTGCAGTAGAATTTTAGGGAAGGGTGCAGATTCTTCTAGCAAAATAAGTTACAGAATTTGAAGGCATATAATATATATATTCATGAAAATTATGTAGCTTACTTTTGCAGAAGAATATAGTG
>JAEKNW010000337.1 GCA_016838885.1 Candidatus Cloacimonadota bacterium | reverse complement strand
ATTTACATCAAGATTTGTTGAATAAGAACAGATATTTGCCACAGATTGTGAACTTAGAATCATTTCTTCGTTATGACGGAGGGCTTCTTCTATCTGCTTACGTTCGGTGATGTCCCTGAACTCTACCGTTCTTACCTGTTTCCCCTTGTAATGTACATTCCGAGCTTCAAGGCGCAGTGGATATTGATCTCCATTTTTACGCAAACCAAATGCCTCGTACGATTTCTCGTAGCCTGATTGAATATTGCTCATTACATAGCTTCTTGATTTTTCCGCGATGAGCAATAAGCCATCCATTCCAATCAGTTCTTCCACTGAATAACCAGTCATTTCGGATAATCCGAGATTACACTCTAAAATAATACCCTTGTCATGTATTGCTATACCACCGAATGATGCATTGTGAAGAGACTTAAAGCGTTCTTCACTTTCAGATAATGATTTAGTTCTCTCTTCAACAAGTTTTTCCAGATTTTTCTGATACTCTTTATTCTCTTTTTCAAGCCTCCTTCGCTCATCATCAACTACTTTTACTTTACACGCATGTGAAACTATTCTAGTTATTTTCTCCTTTGTAACTGGTTTTGTTAAATAATCAAATGCTCCAGCACGTACTGCTTCGGATGCAGTTTCTACATTTGGTTCACCTGTCATTAAAATAACTTGAACATTTGGTGAAGCATTACGAATTGATTTAAGGAGGTCAATTCCAGTAATACGTGGAAGGACAATATCTGAAACCACTACATCCATTTTTGTTGTGGATAATATTTCTAAAGCTTCATCAGCATCCTCTGCCGTTTCTACTATATATCCTGCATCTTTTAAAAACTCACTTACTGTAAGCCTAATACTTTTTTCATCATCTACTACTAGGATATGTGTCATTCTTTCTCCAAATAAATCAAATTTTATAAGTGAGCTAACACTAGGAATACATTAAATATTAAACCAACACAACTATAGTTCACTTTTAACTTTAGGCACTTCAAACTTCCTTTCTCCAACCATTATCTATTGGAAGATCCAAATAAAACCGTGTGTATTCACCAACTTTACTTTCAAAGTGTAATTGACCATGATGGTCTTTTACTATTCCATAACTGATAGAGAGACCAAGTCCAGTTCCAATAGCTCTATCTTTAGTTGTGAAAAATGGATCAAATATTTTATTACTTATCTCTTCACTTATTCCATTTCCTCTATCTTCAACCGTTACACGCATCCATCTGCGATTCTCTTTTTCAAAGAGTGAAACCGAAACATTCATTATTTTATTCTCATCAAAACCAGAATACTTTTGATTTAGTGAATCTTTTGCATTGGTCATTAAATTCATTATCACTTGCCGTATTTGCTGACTTCTGCATTTTAGTTCGGGCAGATTTTCTGGAATGTCAATATTTAATGTAATCTGATCATGCCTAAAATTAGTTTGAATAAGTGAAACAGTACTATTAATTGTATCATCTATTCTTGCAGGACTATGAGTTTCTTTATCATCTCTTGAGAATGTTAGTAAGTTTTTTACAATAGTTGCAACTCGTTCTGTTTCGTGAATAATTTCATGCGAGTATTCCTGAAGTGGATTATCCTTCTCCAATTTATCACTTATAAGTTGGGCATAATTCATTATTCCATTTATTGGATTATTTATTTCATGTGCAACTCCACCGGCAAGCGTACCAATAGATTCAAGTTTTTGCTGATGCCTGAGATGCATTTCAAGATTTAGCTTTTCCTCTTCCATTTTCTTGCGATCAGTTATATCTTGTGTTACTCCAAAAAGAATATTAGAGCTTTTACTTTCGTCGCTTCCCATTTTTAGAGCCATTATAAATATATATCTTACTTCTCCGGAAGGTCTTGTAATTCTGAATTCTAATGGTTCTGCATACCCTTGTTTTAAGACCTCGGCAATTGCCTGTTCCATTTTATGGGTATCTTCTGGGAGAATAGTTTTTATAACATTTTCGCTTGTGGGTTCAAAAGTTTCTTTCTCAACACCATAAATCGAATACATTTCATCAGACCAAATAGCTTCATCTGCTACCATGTCCCACTGCCAATTACCAACGTGGCTAAGACTCTGAGCATGCTTTAAGTTTTCGTTTAATTCAAATAATGTTTGGGTTTGTAACTTACGTTCGGTTATATCGTGATAATTTCCTAAAACACCTTGGATATCTTTGTCGTTCAGAAGGTTTATTACATTTATCTCTATCCATACATATTTGCCATCTTTGCGTTTGTAGCGCAATTCTGTG
>JAEKNW010000336.1 GCA_016838885.1 Candidatus Cloacimonadota bacterium | reverse complement strand
AAGCTACATAATTTTCATGAATATATATATTATATGCCTTCAAATTCTGTAACTTATTTTGCTAGAAGAATCTGCACTCTTCCCTAAAATTCTACTGCACCATTCGGGTTTAATCCCTTTCAGGGATATATGATGAATCACTATATTAGTGAAATATTCTCATTTTCCTATATTCTTTCCACCAGACTTGAACTTGAGCCTTACTTTTTGGTATTGTTGGATGGTTTTGATCAAATTTTTGAAATCGTTCGTTATGATGCCATTTTGAACTCCACTTTTGACCAATTTTGATAAAAATTGGCTCTCTCTCAAGTAGAGTGGGGCTTAGAAAAAAAGTAATAGAATTATCTTTGAAGTATGCCAAGTTTGCCAGCAGTATGCTGGCGCTCCCAGTGAAAGATGTCGCTCCTCTGGAACTGGAAGAATGAACAGTGTTTCGTATAAGGAGAAGCTTGATTTTTTTGTTACCCACTCTACTTGAGAAAGAGCCAATAATACTTATATGACTCTATAACATCATTTTATTCAATTTTTGTAAATATCTCACTCGAATTATTTTCAACTATTTTTCAAAAACCGGGACATTTTGGAAAAAGTGGTCCCTATATACTAATGAAGGGTGATGATTCAAGAGTCTTTCAAGCTCTCTCTCCAAGTAGAGTGAAAGCTAAATCTAAAAAAGCTGCCTGAAATCTCATAGCTCCAGGGGCTCGAAAACCTTTTTTAGACCAGAAAAGCTAAACCCATCCCTAGAAAAGAGGCCTTGTCATCAATTCTTGGTATTCTCACCATTTGATAAAGAACTTATTCAACTTTTACTATTAATCAATTTCTCAACCTTTTTCAAATCTATCTCCTTTTTATATAGGGGATCTTTATTCTTCTTATATACTTGGAGATTCTCTTCAAATGTCTTTCTATGATTGCTTTTATAGATTACCCCAAGTGGATAAGGACCTGTTTCAAGTGATTTTTCAAAAGATTTAACCCTATCTGAATTATCAAAATCTTCGGGTAAATAATAAGTATTTTCATCAAACCATTTATAAGTATTTATTTTATTGAAAGACACACAAGGTTGAAAGATATCAACTAAAGCAAATCCTTTGTGGGATATTGCTTCTTTCATGATTTCTTTTGTCTGCTCAATATGACCAGAAAAGGCTCTTGCTACGAATGTAACATCTAGAGATATGGCCAGTGCAAGTGGATTCAAGGGTTGTTCTTTTACACCAAAGACTTGGAGAGGTGTTTTCATTCCCAAGCTTGATGTGGGTGAAGCTTGTCCTTTTGTTAATCCATAAATCATATTATCATTAACAAACAAGGTTATATCAGGATTTTTCCTAGTTATATGGAGGAGATGATTTCCCCCTTCACCATACATATCGCCATCACCACCAAAGGCAATAACTGTTAGTTGGGGATTAGCAGCCTTAATTGCTGTAGCTGGAGGTAAACCGCGTCCGTGAAGTCCATGAAAGAAACTTGTATTAACAAACTCAGGCATTTTAGCAGCTTGTCCGATACCTGAAACTAATACTACTCTATTTTTTTCTAGGTTCAATTCTTCAAGGGCAGTAATTAATTCTTTACGAATTGAGAAGTTACCACAGCCCGGACACCAAGAAAAGTCTATTTTATTTTCAAAATCAAATTTGCTATTCATGATCTCCCCTCTCTTTCAATAAATTTTTCAATCTCAGTTTGTACTTCTTCTACTGAAAAACACCGTCCATTATATTTCAAAATTTTATCTTTAACAACGTAGGCGGTTGAAAGTTTTATAAGTTGAGCAAAATGAGAAATAGCATTGTTTTCGATAATAATTACTTGATCAGCCTGTTCAAAATATTCAATAGAATCTTCCGGGAAAGGGTATATCCATGAATAATGTAGAGTGGCTATATCATCTCTCCCCAAAGCTTCAACTGCTTCAGAAACAATATGATAAGTAGAACCCCAGCTAACTACCAGAATCTTATAGTTATCATTTCCTTTAAATTTAGGAGGGATAATCTCAGGTTTGATAAGTTCCAACTTGTTAAGTCGCTTATCGACCATCTTTACCCTAAGCTCCGGATTCTCAGTAATATGTCCACTTTCATCATGTTCATTACTACCGGAACAGACATTTCCTTGACCATATCCGGGTATTCCCCGAGGAGAAATCCCCTGTTCAGTAAAAGAATATCTCTGATAATCTGCTTTGGTTTCTATAAGATGCTTCTCTATTTTGAGACTTCCCATATCAAAGCCAGGTGTGTTATATTTACTATTAACATAATATTGATCAGTGAGAATGAATACCGGTACTTGATATTTTTCAGCTAAGTTAAAAGCCTTTTGAGTTAGTGTAAATCCATCTGCTAAGCTTCCAGGAGCTAAAATTATTCTGGGAAAGTCTCCATGACCGGAATATAAAGCTAAATTCAAATCACCCTGCTCTGTCCTAGTAGCCAGTCCTGTAGCAGGTCCCGGACGTTGAGCTAAATGAATGACTAATGGGGATTCCATAACACCACATAGACTTATACCTTCGCTCATGAGAGCTAATCCTCCCCCTGAAGTGGTAGTCATAGCTCTGGCACCGGCATACCATGCCCCAAGAGTCATATTTATAACCCCTACTTCATCTTCAACCTGCTCAACTATGATATCAAAATCCTTTGAATATGATGCCATATTTTGAAGAACACCTGTTGCAGGAGACATAGGATAGCCACAGGTATAATTACATCCTCCCGCGAGAGCACCTAAGGAAATAGCATCTGCACCATCTAGGAGAAGCTGCTCTTTAACAAGAGATGATTTTTCAATAGTGATATCGATATTTGAGAAATCTTTCCCAAGTTCATGCCCTCTAGTTATTGCTTGGCGATTCTTGTTTTGAATATCTTCACTTTTATCTGAGAAGTATTCAATGATAAACTCTTGGCAGAAATCAAGTTCTACTTTTAGAAGTCCACAGATGAACCCTGCAGCAACAGTATTTGAATAGATAGCATTTCCTATCTCTTTAGCTATCTGTGTAAATTGAACATCTACAATATCTTCATAATCTATTTTATCTTTCTCTCCTATTACAATAGTAGCTGGAGTAATTCTCTTCTGTAGATGACCGATTCCATCATTATGGAGAGGAATCAGGATATCAATGCGATCAATAAATCCGGCGATTGGTCTTGCTGATACGCGTAACTCTGTCGAATTTATACCACCTCTCACCCGAGACATAAGCTCTGATGTAGAGAAATAGTTATAACCACTTCTCTTTAATAAAAATGATAAAATCGTCTCTATCGATTGAATACCTTGTCCTGCTTGTCCTGCAAGAACAAGGACTAAGTTATCTACTATCCTTGGTACCACACTACCTCCTTAAAAATTATTTACTATTAGTACAGAAGAAAGAATTGAGATAAAGAGCATTTTGGTCAAGTAATTTATAGATTATTTTTAGAAATGATTTGACAAATAATAAGTCCACCTTTAATTTTACACAAATAATGCAGTAGATCTTTGAGAATAGCACTATATTCTTTTGCAAAAGTAACTTCCATAATTTTCAGGAATATATATATTATATGCCTGAAAAATCTGTAAGTGATTTCGCTAAAAGAATCTGCACTCTTCTCTAAAGCTCTACTGCACCATTCGGTTTTAACATAGATTAAGTGCATAGGAGATAAAATGAAAAATTTTATATTAAGTATTTTGTTTATTTTGATTAGTTATAATATTTACGCAGAGAGTAGCTTAGAGAAGTATATTGTAGATAGAAAAGTTGGACCAAATGGTTCTGAGGTAATTGGAATAAATGTACCGGGAGGAAGACCTCCTAAAGATTATGTAAGAAAAGAGATTGTAGATATTGAGTCTCTCAAAACAAGCAGAAATGTAGTAATTATTGATGATGTTCCAGCTTTTGATTGGTCTTATGGTTGCTCAGCAACTTCCGCTGCTATCATCGCAGCTTATTATGATCGGAACGGTTACCCCAATATCTATACCGGTCCTACAAATGGTGGGATTATGCCCTTGAATAATTCAATTTGGAATGAAAGTTCTGGAGGAGAAGGAGGCGATGGGGAGTGTCCTCTGAGTGCAACCCATCAAGGTTTTGATGGAAGAGTTACTCGAGGTCATGTAGATAATTATTGGATTGAATTTGGTTCCACAGCCCAAGACCCATATATATCAAATGGATGGACTCCTCATGCTAATGCAGATTGTACAGGCGATTTTATGGGAACCAATCAATCTTATTGGAGTAATACTGATGGGAGTACCAGATTTTATACTTACAACAATGGTGCTGCCTTGCACAGTTTCTCTCAATGTGAAGGATATAATCCTCCTCATAAAGATGGGGGTTATGGATTTGAACAGTTTATGGAGTCTCGCGGATACAATGTAACAGTATCTTATAATCAAAAAATTATGGGGTTTGAGGGAAACACTCAGGGTTTTACTTTTGCTCAGTATATGGCAGAAATAGATGCAAATCGACCTGTTATGATTCATGTAACCGGACATACTATGGTTGGCTTTGGTTATGATTCATCTAATCAAACTATGTATATTAAAAACACTTGGGATTACTCTACTCATACTATGACTTGGGGAGGAAGTTATTCCGATATGACTCATTACAGCGTTTCGGTTATCAATCTTAGTCCAAGTGATGTTGGTTTAACCGGGGATAGTTTTGATAATCCTATTGCTATAAACTCTTTACCATATTCAGACTCACAAAACACAAATAATTTTACTAATACAGTGGGAAATACTTCAAAAGATGTAATTTATCAGCTCTTCTTTACAAATGATTTAAATAATGTAACAATAAGTACTAATGGTTCATCTTATGATACTTATTTAAGAGTTTTCAACAGTTCTCAGAACCAGATTAATTTTAATGATGATGGAGGAGAAGGTAATAATGCAGAGCTTACCAATCTTTCTTTTTCTGCAAACACAATATATTATGTCTGTATTGAGGGATACTCCTCCAATAATGGACAATATCTCTTGGCTATTTATCTACCAGGTGATAATTTTGAAACAGCCATACCTATACCATCGATCCCCTTTAATGCTTCAGGAAATACCAACAACTTTACCAATACTGTTGGAAATGCTTCTAAAGATGTCTTCTATAAATTGAATATGCCCAACCCTTATAATAATGTAACTATCAGTTTAAATGGCTCAGATTATGATTCTTACTTAAGAATATATGATGGGAATCAGATTCAAATTCTTTTTAATGATGACGGTGGAGTTGGAACAAATGCAGAACTTACCGGGGTTAGTCTTGAGGCAAACACAGATTATTATATTTGTATAGAAGGCTTTTCTACCAATAATGGTAATTATGTGTTCAATATTACCGGAAATATATTTGTCCCTACTCCTCAAGCAGTGGAAAATTTGGAGATAATCTATGTAGATGGTTGGATCATGCTGGCCTGGGATGATGTAACATTGGACATAAATAATAACGCTTTAAATCCAGACTATTATAATATCTATGTTGCAGATACAGAAAATGAAGCAAGCTACATTATTGCAGGTACATCAGCAGATAATGATTTTTCAATTTCAGCTGAAGAGTTTCCTTTTAATCCAGTCTTTTTTAAAGTAACTGCTGTTAAAGAAGCAGCTCGTGCAATATTGATAAATTCAGATGAAACAGGGTTAAAGCACCCCAAATAAGGCCTCTTAAATCCCGAAGCCGGGATTTAATAGAAACAAGCTTACAGCTTGGGGCGGAGAGAATCTCCACCGTCCGACGGAAGAGGCTTTGTTAACAATAAACAATCATTATAAAATGTCAAGAAAACCTGGAGATGTGCAGTATTATCGACTTCTTTAAGGATAAACTATTCAGGAGGTGGCTTGATGTTTCAACAGTTCCGCTCTACTGCATCTTTCGAGCGAAATTCAAAGCTTGACAAATTAATCTCCATTATTAATATTAAAAAAAATGGAGAATATGAAGACATGAAGAATAAAATTATGATAATGTTGTCGATGCTAGCAACTTTATTTTTGTTAGAATCTCAACAACTTATAAATGTTGAAATGGGACTTAGCTCCTTTGTTGGTGGAGTTTATTATCAAAATAATGAAAAGAAAGATTTTGAATATAAATCTAATCATAACTGGTATCTTAACCTAAGCAAGACAATAAATGATAATATTCTTACTTCTGCTGAAATAAGATATTATCCTGAACTCTTTGATAAGAAGCTCTATCTCTATTCTGCAAAAGTGAAATATATGGCTGATGGGATGTTTGACTTTGCTTGGGAATATGACCGAATTGGCCTAGGTAACACTAACTTAATTTTCAACAATGTTCTAAATGATCTTAGAAGTGACCAAAATTTTATTACGGATTATCGATTTAATGGAGCTGTTCTTACCCAAAAATTTAATAATAGATTTGATATATCATATCGGGCTGGGGGCAATGATCTTAACACCGGAATTGGTGCTATTGATTTCACATATAAACAAAAGAGAATAACCATTAATCAAAGTTTCCTTATGGTATCTAGAGATAATAAATTCAATGCTAAAGCCCTTAATATTAATAATCTAATCCGTTGGAATACAGATAAATTTGTAATTCAAAACATGTTACACTCCTCTTTTATTGATTATTATAGAAAAGGCGCTGAAGATAAAAGTTTTGTTTTCAAAGATCTCATTGAAACAAGATTAGCTTTAACTCCTTATTTACAACCACACTTTAGTTTTTACTATGAAGCAGAAAATTGGACCAAGTTTAAAGTCTATGAAATCAACAGTGTAATCAATCTTTTGTTCAACAAATATGAGTTCTCTCCCACTTTCAAGTATGTTAATTATCTGGATTCTATTCAGCGAGAATATTCCCTGCTGCTCAACTATAAACTTCATCAGAAGTGGGATATTGGACTATACACAAACTATTTACCAAACTCTAACAAACAGGATATAATCGGCTATGGCTTACAAACAAAGTTTAATTTCCCTCTTAGCTCTCTTGATATTAAGTCTCTTCTTGATTAGTTGCGATATCAATCATCAAGAAAGAGTCCAGCCTATCATCTGTTTTACTTTTGATGATGCTCATCTGAACGCTTACGAAAACGGATTTCCTCTCTTAGAAAAATATAACTTCCCAGCAACTTCTTTTATCAATAGTGGCACAGTTGGAAGATATAAGAGACTCTCCTGGGAGCAAATTCTTGATTTGCATAATCACAACTGGGAGATAGGTGGTCATACTGTTAACCATCCTGAACTGCCTGAATTATCTGATGAAGAGGCTTATTATCAGATTGTTCAAGATTATTATAATTTCTTAGAACATGGCATTGAACTTAATTCTTTTGCTTTGCCTAGTGGACATGCCACAGAAAGAGACTATGCCATTATTAAAAGTAGATATAAGAATATTAGAAATAGTATTGACAAAGAGATGCGCCTGCCATTAAATAGATTTGATCTTGGCTATTATGCTTATCAGACGGAATATACGCCCCAAATGGTTAAGGAGAGAATCATTAGAGGTAGTATTAATGGAGAAGCTTTAATCGTGATTGGTTTTCATCAAATTAGCGATAATAATATAGATGCAATAGACTACTGCAGGACTGAGGATTTTGAAGAAATTCTTTGCTGGGTTGCAGAAAGGGAATATCTTGTCATGAGGCTAGATCAAGCAGTAGAAAAGATTTTAACAAAATAACTCTGGAGAGAATATGAAAATTTTAAACTTATTTGTGATTGCAATTCTTCTGTTGCTACTAACGGTTTGTCAAAAAGAAGAACAGACGAGCAAGCTTCAAGAGTCAGAAGATTCACTTCAAGCCAAGTATGAGATTGCCCTAGTAATGAAGACTTTAACTAACCCTTTCTTCATAACAATGGAAAAGGGAGCTAGAGAAGCAGAAAAAGAGTTTGATATTAACTTAACAGTCAAAACAGGCTCACAAGAAACTGCTATTAATCAGCAGATAGATATCATTCGTAAATTAATCGAAAGTAAGGTTCATGCCATTGTGATTGCACCTGCCAGTTCAGTTGAATTAGTACCAATTTTAGCTCAAGCTCAGCAAGCTGGAATAGTGATAGTAAATATTGATAATAAACTTGATCATGAAACTTCAGCGAATTATAATCTTAAAGACGTCCCATTTATCAGTGTAGATAACGAAGAGGGAGCTTATCTTTCTGCTAAGTATATTAGCAAAGATGTAACAAAACCGACCAAAGCTGTTATCTTAGAGGGAATTAGAAGTGCTCAAAATGGAATAGACCGTAAACATGGGGCGATGAGAGCATTTAATGAGAATAAAAACATTAAAGTAGTGGCAAGTAAAACTGCTAATTGGAAGATTGATGAAGCCTATGAAGTCTTTCAAAATATGTGGAAAGAAAATAAAGATATTGAGCTAGTTTTCTGTTCAAATGATATGATGGCCTTAGGCGTAGTCCAATATCTACTAGAAAATAAAATTGAGAATGTTAAAATTGCTGCATTTGATAATATTGAGGAGATACGACCTCTTCTTCAATCTGGAGAAGTATCAGTAACAATAGACCAGCAGGCAAAAGTCCAGGGCTATAAAGGAATTGAAACAGCTATTAAACTCCTTAATAATGAACAAGTTAATGATGTTACAGTAAGTGTTTTAAAGGTAACAGAATAATAATAATAAAATGAAGAATAGATTTAGTCATTCAATAATTATCCGCTTTGTTAGCATCATTTTATTCTTAGGGGTTCTCCCATTATTGATACTTATGGCTTGGGCTGTTTATAGTTCTAATAAATCAATGATGACTCATTTAGAAGAAAATGTGATGGAGTTAATAAAGCAAAAGGCAGAATATACCTCCTTGCAGTTAGCGACTGTGGAAAACTTGATGAATAACATATCAAATGTTGAGGAAGTTATCAATAGTCTCAGAGAGGAGAGCGATACTCTTACTATCTATCAGAAACTGAACATCCAAGCCAATATTGGCTATGTTCTTGCCGGACATATTAATCTTGAAGGGATTGAATCAATAGATATCTTTTCTCATAATATGAACCGTTATCATTTTGGTAGCAGTCTTATTAAAAATGACAACTCCCCAAATGAAGAATTCAATAAGATTCTGAATGATAATCAAAGCAAGAATTCAGATGTATATTGGCATGGAGTAATGCAGAATTTTGATAACCCGGATAAGTATTCACTTATTGCCTCCAAAAGACTAAGTTATCTTGATCACGATACTATGCAAGAGATTTATTTAGGCTTGATAGTTGTTCACTACTCCCTTGAAAGTATATCTAAAAACTTTACTGATGACTTTTTACAAAAGTTTACTAGCTTTGTGGTAGATTCAAAAGGGAAAATAATTTCAGGTCCTAATCTACAAGATATTGGATCAGATTTTAAAGCTATAAATGATATTAGTAAAGACAGGTTACATAAATATGATAAAATAGATTTCGCAGGTGAAAAAGCCCTCATTCTCAAACATAATTTAGATGATTATGGACTTAAATTCTTTACCTTTATTAGTAATAAATACTTATGGGATACACAATTTAATTCACTTAAAATTTCATTAATCGGGCTAATTACAATAATCTTCTTTAGCTTAATCATATTTTACATTTTTGCAAAAAGGATATTATTCCCTATCAAAGAGTTAACTGAAGCATTTGTTGATATTACTAAGAATCGTTATGATTTGAATTCACAGATTATAATTAAATCAATTGATGAGATTGGTGAGTTACAGATGTGGTTTAACCTTTTCGTTAAGAATATGCAGGAGAAGAATAATTATGCCATCGAGCTTGAAGCCCAAAAAGAGGTTGCTGAAATAGCCAATAAAGCAAAGGATAACTTCTTAGCTAGCATATCTCACGAATTAAGAACTCCTCTAAATGGCGTGATTTCTGTTTCTGAACTTTTAAATACTACAGAACTTACAGCAGAACAAAAGGAATATCTTATTGTGATTCAACAATCAAGCGATATTCTTTATAGTTTAATTAATCAAGTTTTGGACTTCTCTAAAATCTCAGCCAACAAACTTCTTCTCACCTCTGATAATTTCGATTTGATTCAGATGTTGGATAAAATGGCAAACCTTTATTCTGTCCAAGCTAAAATAAAAAATTTAAACTTCATTTATAAACAACTTCCTTACAAAAGCTTATATGTTTATAATGATGAAATAGCCTTACAAAAAATCTTAATTAATCTGTTAAGCAATAGTCTTAAATACACTAATCATGGTCAAATTGTGTTTTCGATTAAGGAGTTAGAGCGAACTGAGGAAAAAATCGATTTACGAATCTCAGTAGCAGATACAGGCTTAGGTATCCCCGAAACTAAAAAGAAAACGATTTTCGAAGCTTTTGAGCAAGTAGATGGTTCTCTTTCTAAGAAGATATCAGGCACAGGTTTAGGACTCTCCATAGCCCAACAACTTTCACATCTCATGCAGAGCGAAATAAAACTCATCTGCCCAAATCCTGAGATTGCTGCAAATACAGACTATCCTGGTTCAGTTTTTTATCTTGATTTAACCCTAGCCCTTAGCAAAGAGCTTAGTGACTACACTAGCGAAAAAACTGAGGTAATCAATACTTTTTCCCAAGATACAAAATGCTTAGTAGTTGAAGATAACCTCATTAATCAAAAGGTTATAAGCGCTATCCTCAATAAATTAAAGATCGAGGTTCATATAGCCTCCAATTGGCGAGAATGTCTAAAATTACTAGAAAATAATAGTTATGATTACATTTTTATGGATATTCAGATGCCAGAAGTAACAGGCTTCGAACTCACAAAAATGATCAGGGATAAAGGCATTAAAACTCCTATAATTGCTGTATCCGGTAATGTTGTCGACGAAATAAAAGTACAAGCCATGAATGTGGGTATGGATGATTTCATTGTTAAACCAATTAAAAGCTCCGAAATTATAAGAATGCTTAACAAGTATAGTAGATAATGGGTTGAGGGTTGAGGGTTGAGGGTTGAGAGTTGAGTCGCTATGTAAAAAATTCATCAAATCTCCAGACAAAGAAAAAACCCTGCCGAAACAGGGTTCTTAATCTTGTTTATTGATTTTTATTTCGTTAATGTTATCTTTCTTACTTCTTTATATTTTCCGCTATTAAATTCTACAAAATAGATTCCACTAGTGTGTTTTGCTCCATCCCAAACGTATTTGTGATAACCTATCTCTTGTGAGATAAATTCTTCACTATGCATTTTTTGACCTTTCAAATTATAGATGCTAATCCTTACATCAGCAGTTTCTTTTAGACTATAGCGAATGTTAATCTCAGGGTTAAAGGGGTTTGGATAGAGTTTATCTAAGCCTGTTATAAAAGGTATTTCAGGACTTGTATTACCACCATCTTCTAAGAGAATATTTATTGGTCCAAACACATTAAACTCTCCACTAAATTCACTTGCCAATAACCAATAATAGTAATTAATATTAACGTGAATATCAGTGTCTGTATAAGAATAGACTTGTGTTTGAACAGAGTTTGTTGATGCAATTAAAGGAGAAACTAAGCGAGCTTGATCAAAATCTTCTGACTTGGCCCGATAGACATAATATCCTAAGATATCACTTTCAGTTTGAGTTACCCACTGCAATCTAGCTCCATTAGTAATGGCTGAGACTGTAAAACTGGAAAGTTCAACTGGTAGAGTAGTATCACCTAAATCTGTGTTTTCTTCCCATCCACTCTCATTTTCCAAATCAGTAATAAGGATATCATCTTGAGTCCTAACCTCAACCCTGTGAAGAGGTACATCGGTAACAAGTGTATAAGAGCCCTCAGATTTCCCATCTTTTGAGCCTGTAATACTTGAAGTACCTGTTATGAGTCTACCTTTCTCAACAGCATCATAACCCAGAATTACATATTTCTCTGTGAGTGGGTGTTGGGCTGTTCCAACTAATGTCCCAGTTACTGTAAAAGTTGTACCCATAGCAGTTACTGAAGGCAATGGCATCATAGTATTATAACTTGTTCTTGTACCCGCATCAACATCAGTACCATCATAGTTTGTTTCTGTATCATCATCAACATATCGACCATTGCCTGTGCTACTATTTCCTCGACGTACCGGAACCCAAAAATAAGTACCTGTTGCCGGATTACCCAATTCTGCATCCATTAACACTCCAGATGAGATATCGCCGGCACCGATCCAAGTTTTGTTGATATGATCCCACACTTCCATTCCATTAGTAATGTCATCTAATGGAGCTAAAATACGGAAACGATAATTACTTCCACTATAGTTATCTGCTTGCACAAGAATTACAGATTCAGATGTTGCAGAGCTTAAATCCATTTTTTCAGGACGGTGAACTAAAGCTTTTCCGCTAGCTCTGTTATTATTACAACAAGCTACGAAATCTCCTGCTTCAACATTTTCCATGCTAAGATTTAATGAACCATTACCGTTAATTATAGAACCAGAAGCTGTTTCATTAAGAGGCCAGGAGAAACTTGAGTTATCAGAGCTACTTCCAGCTAAAGGTGTATCAAGGAAATCATTAGCAATGTTTAATGCAGAACGTGCTTCCCCTACCCAAATACGAAGATTTCTGATGTTTCCTAGGAAAGGCCTGGTACCATGAGCCATTTTACCGATATTAAATTTTGAGCCTGATAAAGCTTGAACTATTCCGGAAGTAGACGTTGTTCTATCAGTTACATCTTCATCATTAACATAAAGTTTTACAGGATTACGATCACCATCATAAACGCCGGTTACAAGATACCAGACACCTCTTTCGATGGTAACCTTGGAAGCATCTGAAAGAACATATCTTCTAGCTCCTGTGGGGTTTATAGCAAACTCGAAACTGGAGTTGTTATAGTTATGTTGTAACCAGAATGTTCCACTAGATCCATTAGCTGAGGTTGTCTGAGAAGCTATATTAGCCCACGAACTAGCAGTTGAAGGCTCAGAAGTCCAACGAACCCAGGCTTGGATAGTAAACTTGTCTGTTGCTTCAGTATTTAAGCCAAAAACATCTCCATCAGCTGAGGCAAGATAAGGAGTATCTCCTGTAGCTCTTCCAAATTTTAATCGTTCTTTGACTTCACGTTGAATATTTAAAGTATATTCCTTTGAGCCTTGTAAATTCTCAACCCTAATGGTATAAGTAATGGCAGAAGGACCATCATTAGGGTCTGTTGGACCGATTCGGAGGATACTGCTCCCGTTTGAGGAGACCCTGGCATCATCAACATATACTTGTCTATCAAAAGGTGCCATAAGATTTAACTTTAAAGTAGAGTAATCTTCCACAATACTACAAGTTAAACTTCATGAGTGATTAGGATCTGAACTAAATTGAGGAGAAAGATTTACACTATTAGTATACTTATCAATAAGTTGTAAGTTACCCAAATGTGGAGCCCAGTTTGATTGACCACTAAGAGTGTAAGGCTCTGAATTGGCAGTAATACTGTTGTTATTAACCAGAGTTGCTGTAACAGTAACATCGCCATTGCTTAATGGAATAAGCTGATTATCATTGAAATAAGCAGTACCTGTACCACTATTAACACTCCAACGAATCACTTGCAAAGAAGCAATATTATCTCCATTTATAGTTGAAAAAGCTCCTGTTACTAAAGAACTAAATTCATAAGAAGTCTCGTCAATGTTTGTTATTGCAGTAGGTGTAGTATCAGCTCTACGTCTAAAACGTAAAGTGTAGGTGGTCTCATTAGTTTCTCCTGGATCTGCTACGATAGTTAATACGTTACTGTTTGTATCAGCATTGGGATTACCATTAGAGTCCATTCCATCAGATGAGATAGCAGGGCTGAGTGGAATGCAAATGCAATCATTCACCAGAGCTTGAGTGAAGGTTGTTTCAGTTGTAGTTCCATAAAATTTGGCTTCTAACTGATAACTACCTGCTGAAGGGAAGGTTACTTTTAAAGAGTCTGCAGGGTAAAATGTAGTATAGTTATACTCATATGTATTAGTATTGAAATTAAACTCTTCCAAGGTAAAGCTTGAAGAACTTGTCCTGTTAAAAATAAATTTTGCAGGGTCAACACTGTATTCGACCTCAGCAACAATGCCTAATGAGGTCAGTTCAGCAAACAATATGATATGCTTGCAACTAGCATAATCAGCAGTAAAAATAAAAAATTCTTTCTTACCATAATAATCACCTCCATCGTGATAAATTTTAATGTGCATATTTGTATCTATTTATACTTATAAAAAATATATGTCAAGGATTATTTTTGATAATTTATTAGATACTACCAAGAATGTTCAACCATCAAGCCACCTTCCCTAATAGCTTATCCTTAAACCTAAATATTGCACATCTTCATGCTTTCTTGACATCTAATAATGATTGTTTATTGGTAACAAAGCCTCTTCTGTCGGACGATGGAGATTCTCTCCGCCCCAAGCTGTAAGCTTGTTTCTATTAAATCCCGGCTTGTGAGGCCTTGTTAAAATATTAATGATATTGTCCTGCATGCAAGCAATAAGTCAAGAAATCTCTACTTCATCTAAATTTTTCAGAATCTTGAAACTATACTCATTTATATCATGCTTAGTAAAGAGGTAAAAGGAGTCTTTCCCCACACACTTAATGAGATTATTATCAATGATTTTAAGGGAGATATTATCATCAAGACCGAAACCATATTTAACTCTATTCTTCTTCATTTTTGCTATTAGTTCAGTGAATCTTTTTTTTTCAGAAAAGTGAGGTTTCAGGGCAAGGTCTGTTAGCAGGTTATAGTTAAGGGAGAGAATAGCACCTGCAGATACTCCGGCATAAGGAGTACCTAGGGAATATTTTTCTTGGACTATCTGGCATATCTCTGGACTAGCGTATATTTTTTGGTAGAAATGAGCATTTCCACCTAGTACTAAGATACCCGAAGCTTCTTTTAGCAATTTTAATGTATCCTGAGGAGCACATTTATCATTAATCTCTGGAGCCAGGAAGTGGATTTTATTGATATCTACTTGAACTTGAGAATGACTAATATAGTCCAATACACTTGATTTCTGTTGGTCAATTTGCATCAAAACAAGCAGTTTAAAATCCCCTTGGGATGATTCTCTTAAGAAATCCTCGAAATTTGGCAGAGTAAAATTGTTGATTAAGCTAAAGAGATACAACTTCTTCATATTTGAGGAATCTTTTTAAGAATGAGCTTTTTGTGAGGTCTTTTACTTAATAAATAACCGGCAATGGTAATTAACAGGCCACCCAGGATTAACGTAGGATTTACTCTTAGATTGAGAAATAGAACCTCATTTACGGTTGTGAACAAAACTGTAAAGGTAAATAAGATACTAGCAGTATTGGCACTAATCCCAGTTAAAGCGAAGTTCCAGAAGAGATAAGCAAGTCCTGATTGAAAAATTCCCATTTCTAAGAACCAAAATATTTCTGTCTTGGAAGTTGGTAATTTGCCTTCTAGGAAGAGGTATATGGGACTCATCATAATTGATGCTGAAAGAAATATCCAAAAGAGAAGTTGGATTACTTGCATTGGTTCTTTACTGAGCCCTTTCATTAATCCTGATGAGAGATAGACATAAGCACCAAAGGTAATCCCAGTTAAAACACCTAATATTATTCCGATAGTATAACCATCTCCTAACTCAGGAAAACTACTTTTGCCCAACACAATAGTGATTAATCCGAGCATAGCAATAACTAGGGAGATGACTTGATTTTTACCGGGAATGATTTTATCTTTAAAATAAACGATAAGCAAAACAAAGACAGGTGCCAGGTTTTCTAAAATCATAACCAAGGTACCGTGTAGATATTTAAGCGTAAGATGGTAGAGAATGGAGTTTAGACAGATCCCGATTATACTAATTTTAATTATCTCTCGCCATTTCGATTTAAACAAAGAGAATCCAAAATCTTTTTTAGCAATTAAGAAGAGAAAGAAAACAAAGGTTCCAATCCAAAATCTGCTTACTGCAACAAAATACATATTCACATCTTGAACAGCAAGATATCTTCCTGCAGGACCATGTATTCCCCAACTAAAGAGGGCTAAAAAAGCAAAGATTAATGATTTTGATTTATGAGTCATTATGTTATATTAATCTATTAATATTAAAGGAACAATCATCTCTTTGGCAGTCAAACCCGCATGCATAGCTTTAAACTTGAAGCTAGAGTTAGATTGAGGGTATTTTGTTTGAATAGCTTTGTTACCAATTGCAATAAGAATGTAGTCTCCGAGCATGTCCAAAACTCTTGGATGGGGCCTTCCTTTACCTAATAACCCCTGCTTGAGAAAGTCTTTCTTACTCATGACCATGAAATCATCTTGATATTTTTTGGTAAATTCCAAGAAAAGAGACTCTTTATCTTTATGAACAAAACAGGAAATAAAGCGAGGTTCAGGGAAAGTTGGAATTATCAAGCTGTCTCTAAGTTCTTTTTCTTCATTAGCATATATTGACTCTTCTACTTCAATCATTCCATGATCTGCAGTAACTATGATTAATGAGTTAGTCCCCTCTAATCTCTCTTTCAACTGATAAACTTCTTGCTCAATCTCTTGGATAATATCTCTTACTTCTGAGTTATAAACCCCTGCTTTATGCATGGATTTATCAGGTTCTCCGGTATAACAGTAGAATAACTTAGTATTATCATTCTCTTTAATAGTTTTTTCGATATATGGGAATGCCTTACTAAGCTCATCATAAGAGAATATCTTAGCGGCATCAGAAGCCATTTTAGTATATTTTGATTGGGCTAAAGATTGAGGAGATACATAGTGCTGTTCGATTTCAGGTCTTTTATCATGAATTATTTTAAAAATAGATTCAAAGTGAAATTTTTGATGAACATTACCATAAGCTTCGGGTAAGAATTTCCCGGTAGTAGTATCGCTTAAAGGTAAAAAGTCTATTAGTTTAAAATACTCCTTGAAGTAAAGAGTCCAACCAATAATCCCGTGTTCTAAAGGAGAAACACCTGATAGATATGAGGATATAGCAGCAGAAGTAGTAGGTGGAAACACAGATGTTAGGTTGGTAATAGTATTCTTTCTAAATAAAGATGTTTCAGGTAGATGGTATTCTAATAATTGTGATCCAAGTCCATCTACAACAAAAAATACTATATTGTTAAATCTATCTAAATATTCTTTAGACAGTTCCTTAAGGGCCGGATAGTGGGTATTACAGCCAAAATATTCTAGTATGGAAGCAGTAATATTTATGATACTTCGCTCATAATCAGGATAAACAGTTTTCTCTACATTCATATTTATTCTCCTTGTTTAATATTTTAAAAGGCCATTTATAAGTCAAATAGAATTTTTATAATTATTCAAAATGATTTTGAATGCTTTAGGATTTGGGCTTTTGGCAAGAATATTCGTAACATAAAATCATTCTGCTTGCATACTTACAGATTATATTTATTATAAATTTGTGAGAAAATTATTGACAGAATTTGACCTTATTTTGAATTTAACTCATTGTTATTATTAAGATTGGAGGCATCTATGAGTAGAGTAGCTATGGAAACCAACAAGGGTACTATAGTGTTAGAATTATGGAGAGACAAAGCTCCCCAGACTGTGCAGAATTTTATAGATTATGTTGAAGAAGGCTTTTATGATGGCTTAGTTTTTCATAGAGTAATTGACAACTTTATGATTCAAGGTGGTGGCTTCACGAGTTCAGGCGACCATCGCCACGGAAGAGAAGCAATCAAGAATGAAGCAGATAACGGAGTTAGTAATGAAATAGGGACTATAGCTATGGCCAGGACAAATGATCCACATTCAGCAACATCTCAGTTCTTTATTAACGTTGCCAATAACACCTTTTTAGATTATCAGAGTAAGGCAAATTGGGGCTACTGTGTTTTTGGTAAAGTAACTGAGGGGTTGGAAGTTGTGAATGCTATCAAAGCCGTTGCAACAAGTCAAAACCCCAAAACTCAAATGGGAGACTGGCCGAAAGAAGAAATAATCATATCTAGTGCTAAGTTAATCTAGTTATCCAAATTTGATCTAAATAACCCGAATGATGCGCTATTAACTTGTGAGACGTAGCTTTAGCGAAGTATTACAGAAGTCTACTGCATTATTTGGGTTTCAGGCTTTTTCCAGCTACCTCTTCCCCTAGTTTAGCGATTTCTTCTATCTTGAGAAAGTCTCCAGGTAAGAAAGAATCTATATCACAATCTATGTAAATATCAGGAGTAAACTCTTTAAGTCTTTCATAAACAAGAAAAGATTGATTACAGTTAATTGCTTCCATAACAATTTCATACCACTTTTTCCCGATCTTTTTTTTCTCATCTGTTGCTGAAGAACTAATATTAATATGTACAGTTTTGTTTGGGATTTTTGGCAGAACATTCACAGCAATGATAAACTCATTCTCACTTAAGTCTAAACAAGGTAGAGGGTATTCAACCCCACCATCAACTAATGCATATTCTCCGACAGAAACCGGATTAAAAATATAAGGAATTGCTGCTGATGCTCTCATAGCTTTAGCACAGTTGCCAGAATTGATTACCACTGTATATTTTGAATTTATATCATAGGCTACAGCAGAGTACTTTATCTTCAGGTCTTCAATATTAGCTTCCTTAATTCTTTGATTAATTTTCTTTTCAATAAAGCTTCCATCAAAAACACCTTGAAACTTCAAATCAATATTTAAAGGATTAAGAAAATCTATATATTTGAAATCCTTCCCAAAGGTTAAAATCTCATCTGGAGTCATGCCATAAGCATACAAGCCACCGACAATAGAACCCATGCTTGTACCGATTATTCTAGTGATCTCATACTTTTCTTCCAGAACTTTTAACACCCCGATATGGGCAAAGCCTAAAGCTGCCCCACCACCTAAAATTACTGTAGCTTTTTGCATTGTTATTCTCCTAAAGACTCATCAGTAAAGTCATCTTCCTCAAACTGAGATTTAACCCAAATAGCTTTGACAGGACATCCTTCATAATCATAAAAATTTCCATTCACACAAATACCGCATTGAATACATTTTTCTTGATCAATCACTGCCCTGCCTGACTGAATAGAAATAGCTTGAACGGGGCAGATTGAGATACAATCCTCACATTTCACACATTCTACTTCTGAGATATGATAAGCATTTTCAGGATAGTCTCTTTTACTAAATAGTGATGAAACAAATATTAAGGAGAAAATAATTATAACAACTATTTTGATTTTATTCATCTTTCCCTCCCTTATTACAAAATTCACAGTCTATACCCTGACGCGGGCATTTAGCTTTACATCTTTGACACAAGATACATTCGCTATTGCTTACTTGATTTTTATCCTCAACCTTGATTTGCATTGGGCAATTAGCAGAACAAAGTCCGCAATCTACACACATACTTTTATTCACCTTAAGCATAATTCTCGGGATTCTAAGCAGATTTCCAAGAAGTAAAAGCAGGCTCATTAAAGCTCCATAAGGGCAAAAATAACGGCACCAGATTCTCTCAACAAAGAGCGAACTTATCATGATGATAAAAAAAACTATGCTACTAACCAACAAATAGTTACCCAGATTAGCTAGAGCTACTAGAGGACAGGCTTTCATATACAAGGCCTGAATTAAGAAATAAGCAAAAAAAATGTTTCCTAGTAACACGAAATATTTGATTAACTTAAGCCTTTTATCCCAGTTATCTGAAATTAATGGCTTTACCTTACCTTTACTCTTTCCATTAGTTAGCTTATAAAAGATTTCCTGTATAGCTCCCAAGGGACATAACCAGCCACAAAACCAGCGTCCTAAAACAGGTGTTAGGAGGAGAATAATGGCACCAACTATTGAGCCAATAATAACCGGATTTCTGCTAAAGAATCCTTGTAAGGCTGGAATACCAAAACAGATAAAAGAGTATGGGCATAGGACATGAGGATTAACTTTAAGATAATTCATCCTAGTCAAGAATATTCCTAGTCCTGTAACTAGTGTTATGAGAATCAGTAAAGTAAATCTAAATATCATTAATTTTTTCATCTACGATACCTTATCAGCTAATGAGATTTAAATGAATCAATCAACTTCTGTAAGAATCCCAAAAATTTATCAATATCTTCTTTTCGAGTATCAAAAGAACACATTAATCTTATCTCCCCGGTAAATTCATCCCAGGTATAAAAGTAATACTCTTCTCTTAAGGGTTCAATAATCTCTTTTGGTAAAAGAGCGAAAAGTGCATTAGCCCCAAGGGGTTGAGTTAGCTTAACTTCTGGGATTTCAGCTAATTTTGAGTATAGGTATTTAGCCATATCGTTAGCATTCTTAGCATTTTCATACCAAAGATTATCGCTTAAATATGCAAGCCACTGAACAGAACTATATCTCATCTTGGAGTATAACTGCATCCCCATTTTTCTTAAAAACTTCATTCCTGAAGATAAGTCAGGACGGAAACAGACAATTGATTCGGCTAGCATTGCTCCATTCTTGGTAGCTCCAAAAGAAAGAATATCAATCCCTGTGTGAGTTGTTAAATCAGCAAAGCTACAGCCTAAAGCCACTACAGCATTGGCAAGCCTTGCTCCATCAAGATGGACATATAAGCCCCGGGAATGAGCAAAATCAACAATTGCTTTAATTTCAGCAGGAGTATAAACTGAACCTAATTCTGTAACTTGTGATAGGGAAATTATCCGAGGTTGAACATGATGCTCATCACCAACTCCGAAAATAGCTTTTTCTAGAAGTTCCGGACTTAGCTTGCCCTGCTTTGTTTCAACGCTGATCAACTTACTTCCGGTGAAATGCTCCGGAGCTCCACATTCATCAACATTGATATGAGCTGATTGAGCACAAATCACAGCTTCATAAGGTTTTAAGAAATTTTGCAGGGACAAGACATTAGCACCTGTTCCGGTCAAAACAAAATAAACATCTATATCATGACCAAAAACTTCTTTAAATTTATCAATTGCTCGTCTAGTATAATCATCATCTCCATAAGAGTGTGTGTATCCTACATTTGCCAAAGTAATCGCTTCTAATATCTTGGGATCTACTCCCGAATGATTATCACTTCCTAAACTAATTTTCATTACTTTTCCTTTATATTCTTTATTTCATTTAACAATCTCCACATAACTTCAACCCCTACATCTATGGCTTCAGCTTTGGGCAAAAACTTATCAGAGTGTAGATTATTTTCCACATCTCCTGATCCTAACCAAAATAATAAACCCTGATAAAAGCTGGTAAAATAGCCAAAATCTTCACCTGTCATGGTATAATTACATGCTTGGAAATTAAAATCGGAATCGCCAATCACTTCTTTAAATTTATCAAATAATTCCGGGTCATTTACCACAGGATCAAAAGTTCCTAAGAGAGTTACTTCCACTTCCAAATCATGGGCTTGAGCAATATTATTGGCCACCCTGAACATCACTTCATTTATTTTATCCCGATTCTCGCTTGTCAGAGTCCTATGCGTCCCTTGAAACAAGCATCTATCAGCTATGGAGTTACGAACGACTCCCGCCTCAGCCTTACCAATCTGAAAAACAGTTGGCTCAACGGGGTTAATAGATTGGGGAATCAGCTGTTTCATGGTTGAATAAAACTGAACTCCCGCCAAAAGAGCATCTTTACCAAATTGTGGAGTCGCTATATGACTTGATACACCGTGAAATTCTACATCAAACTCTTGAGGAATACCAAAGATAATCCCGGCTTTGCAGGCAAGAGTACCTACAGGCATCTGACCCGCCACATGGAGAGCATAGCATTCTTTTATCTCAAAATTATTTAGGACTCCGGATTCGATTATCTTGAGTGCTCCACCATGCCCCTCTTCCCCTGGTTGAAAGACAAATATCACATTTTTCTTAAGCTTAGAAGTTAAAACCCTATCTATTAAGCCGATTAGTACGGTCATGTGAATATCATGACCACAGGCATGCATAGTCTGGGGATGAGTTGAACTATAAGAACAAGCACTCTTTTCTGTGATGGGCAAAGCATCCATATCAGCCCTAAAAAGCAAATAAGGTTGGTCCCCACCTTGATTATAAAAAATGACTAAGGCATTGAAGTCTAACTCTTTAACAATCAACTCTTCTCTACCCTGAAACAAATCAAGAATATAGTCTTTTGTTTTATAAACATCAAAACCAATTTCCGGAATTTTATGTAAATCTTCTCTAATTTTATGTAAATTCATATTCTTACCTATTGATTAAAAACTTTAATATTCGAACCGCATTTGTAGCTGCCCCAACTCTTATGTTATTTGCTACATTCCAAAATGTCAATGACTTATCATCCACCCCTTCTCTCAATCTACATACAAAACTATCATCAGAATCACCTAATTCTAAAGGAGTGATATAATCTTCTTCTAAGAATCTTACACTCTCAGCTTGTCTCAACACCTGCTTAATCTCTTCCATGTCATAACTATTCTCTAACTCAATATAAATACTTTCTGAATGACCATAAAGCACAGGAACCCTGACTGTCGTGGCAGATACTAAAATCTCTTTATCATTAAATATTTTCTGAGTTTCAAATCTCATCTTCTCCTCTTCCTCACTATAACCTGAAGGAAGAAGGGACCCAATCAAAGGAATCACATTATGCTCAATCTTTCGCGGATAGATAGATTCTTCATTAGCTTTCAACAAAGAGTTTATCCCTTTATGTCCACTTCCGGAGACAGATTGATAAGTCGAAACTACTATTTTCTTTATTTTATTTACTTTATGAATAGCGTAGAGAGGCAGGAGCATCTGAATAGTAGAGCAATTTGGATTAGCAATAATACCTTGGTAATTATCTAAAACTGAGCCATTTATTTCAGGTATTACTAAAGGAATTCTCGGGTCTTGCCTAAATGCTGAAGAATTATCAATTACTGTGTTACCGGCATCTTCAGCAATTGGAGAAAACTTCCTGGAGACTGCCCCGCCTGCTGAAAATAAAAGATAATCAAATGTATCTTTCATCTTAGCTTCTGTCAATTCCTCCACTTCTATCATCTTACCTGCAAAAGCTACCTTAGTCCCGGCAGACTTCTTTGAAGCAATAAGGACTAACTCATCAATCTCTATCTTCTGCTCCAACAAACAAGTAAGCATCATTCTCCCTACTTCGCCTGTTGCACCAACTATTCCAATCTTCATCTCTTCCTCACTCTTTTCATATTATCCCCCTCTACAAGTGAAACACAAGGAGTATTTCCTCTTCTGTGGGACGGTGGACGTCCTCGTCCTCCTTCTTAATCTCCCTCTACGAGGGGGGACACAGGGGGGGGGGGTGTTTCCTCTTCTGTCGGACTGAAGAAACTTACAAAGGGGTACATCCACCCTAAACTCTAAACCCTAAACCCTAAACTCTTCCTCTCTCTCTTATCTTATCAATTAAACAATTCAACGATTCAACAGTTCAACAGTTCAACAACTAAACAATATTTATCTTCCCCAAGCCATTAATCCTCTTATTCACTTGAGTCGGTTTTCCCCAAACATTAGCCTTGCCTGCCCCATTTATCGAAGCATCCAGACTCTCCTCAACATAAAGATCTGCTTTCCCGCTTCCGGATATCTTAAGTTTGGTTTTCTGTGTTTTAATCTCTTTAAAGCTAACAGCACCCATGCCACTGATGCTTATATCCAGATCATTAACTTTCCCATTACCGGAAAGCTTGGCAGCTCCTGAGAGAACAATCTTCAGACTCTCCTCTTTGATTTTATCGATGTTTATCCTAGCAGAACCTGAGGTTTTTAAAGAAGAAAGTTGATTTGTTTTAATTTTTATAATGATATGTTTGGAAGGAGAAAGATTATTTTTAGTATTAATATGCAAAATATCTTCTTGTACATAACTTAAAATATATCCTAAGATGTTATCATCTGTTTCAATGGTAACTTCCTGGTCTTCCCCATTTTCAATCTCTACTTGACCTGGAACAGCTATGGATATGCCGGTAAAAGGTTTAACATCCCTGTACTCCGTGAGAATATCACCACTCCCCCTAATTCCTTTCATCCATCTGCCTGCCCCAAATACTGCTACAATGGGAACGATTAATCCTACAAAAATTAGTATTACTCCTACAAATAAAGCAACCGGTATCAGTATGAAACCTACTAATCCTAACACAGCTATCACTATGAACAAGGCTAAGATAACTAATAGTATCTTAACAAATGGGTTAGTTATCTCATTATTTCCTACTTGAAATCTCATAATACCACCTAAAACTTTTTTTTATTTTATAAAAAGCTGGAAAATGAGTCAACTAATATTTTTAATATTTGTTTAACCAGGATGATTGCAGTAGAGCTTTAGAGAAAAGTGCAGATTCTTTTTTTGCAATATCCCCCTCTTTGAGGGGGACACAGGGGGTGCATCCATAAAAGGTATATAATATATATATTCCTGAAAATTATGGATGTTACTTTTGCAAAAGAATATAGTACTATTCACAAAGATCTACTGCATCATCTGGGTTAAATCCCCGCTTTAGTGCTGAATGTACGTAAAATAGGGGTGGCTTGGTATTCCCAAGACGGGGTGTTTCTTATTGAGAATGAAGAAATTAATCTTATACAGGGTTTATATAAGACACTTAACACAGAGCTAAACAGAGCTCTAAGAGAGGAAAGAAAACCTCTTCTGTCGGACGGTGGACATCTTGTCCGCCCATTGCAATAGCAATGATAATCTTAAATCCCACTGGATTATCCCTGAAAGGAAATATCCCAAAGGGATAAAATAAGATAGCCCAGGGTCTCCTACTTCGAAGCTTTAGCAAAGTAGAATTGACCATGGGAAAAGTCCCCTACAAAACCAGAACCCTGAAGGGGTGACATAAGGCTATGTAGAGAAATTATTTAAAAGTCCTACACCATATAGACCACAACCCATTATTATACTTAGCCTTATCGCAAATCTCATACAGCTAATATCCAATTTCTCAACAATACAAATGCCTTTAAAATAACAATAATGCCAATCGCCTAAGATTTTTAATTGACATATATCTAATGATATGTTTTTTTGAAATATGATTTGATTATTCAATATTAATATACGTTTCTATGGTTTGATAATAAAAGAACTTATTTTAATCTAACAAGAAATATTTTTAAAGGAGTTATAATGAGCATACTTGATCAAATGTCATCAGCTATGGTAAGCACTACAGAAAACAAAACTAATATAAATAAATCTCAAGATAAAAATGATGAAGAAAAACTATTTCTCTATTTTCTTAAACAAAGATGGTTTTTCTTTGAGAATAAAGAGATGTTCTTTTACGATAAGTGGTCGGGCTTTCTCTGGGCTAATTTAGATTATTATGAAGCTTCTAAATACACTAAAAGCGAAGGTGAGAAAGTAACAAAAAATATCAAATGGCACAACATTGATGGTTGGGAAATACCTTCTCTTAATAATTTAAAAAACTTTTTATCAGGAAATAGAGTTAGCTGGTTCGATATTAAATCAAAAAATAATATTATAGATGAGAAAGACGCATGGCTTACTAAGGAATCTATATATGACATTGAAAATTCTCGTACTTCTAGCAGTACTAATGACTATTATAAATCCTTTTTATTACCTTGTAACAAGACATTCTCCTCAACAAAACTAAAGAATTCATCTGAAGATAAATTTATAAACAAAGAGTATGAGATTTCTCAAATTAAAAAGATTATTGATATATTTGTTGAGCAAGACTTTATACCAAAATTTTATGAAGCTGAGTATGCTACTTTATACAATAAATATGTAAATAAGTTAAAGAATAAAGATACTTCACTTGTTGAAAAAGAAGAAACAGTTGAACAAGAGTTAATAGAAATCCCGGTTAATACAGGTGGTAACCTTAAGGATCTATTTGCCAATATAAATATTAAACAAGTTGATTCTTCTCCAATCAAGTTCTATCAAATAACAATTGCCATGGTTGAACAACTATTAAAACATATTGATGAATTCCAACATAACAATCCAGAACTTATGAGTTCAGTAAGAAACCTCGCAGGGCTAAAAGAATTCAATCAATCTGATTTAAAATTAAATGAAGAAGAGCAAGACTTTATTAATTCTGAATTTAAGCACATAGACGCTATTTTCGATTTTGAGTTTAACAAAGAGAAAGAGTTTTTGTTTAACCTGCTTGCCGAAGCAAATAATATTCTCCAAGAAACAGCTATGTCTAATAACCCCAGTAAACCTTTAGATTTCTTAGCAAACATAGAAACTATCAAGCGACCAAGCTTTACTTTTCTTATAGAATATACCGGCAAAATAATTGAAGCCAAGGTCCAAAAAATTAAGTGGTTCAATACTAAATCTAAAGAAATAACTAAAATCTCTGCAGAATTAATCTCTTATTTAGGACAGTATCAGACTTTTACCACTTCAGAATTTCACACCTTTGAAAAGAAGCTACTTGAAGATAGCATTGACCAAGAAAAAATTGTAGTATGGTTTGCTAAATGGCGGGAAGAGAGATTTATTATTATGCAAAAACTTTTTAATCTTCTGAAACTAATAGAACAAGACCTTAAACTACCTACAGAAATTATAATCCGAGTTTTGGACTCACTAAAAAACTACCAGCAAGAGATAAATAATTTCTTCAGTAAAGAAGTTGTGTCTATTCATAAAAAGTACGCTTTTCAAACAGCAGGAAAGTTTCAGGAGAAATTTGAAACTGAAATCCAGTTAGCAAATATTGTCAGCAAGTTTTCCCACAGCATTAAGGAGATTATCTTCGATTGTGAAACCATTAATCAAAAAATCTTAATCTATCGTTGGAGCTCAGATTGGTTCAACTTACATGTTAATGAGATAGTATCATTTTCTAAGGAAAGCAATATAAAAGATTTAACACCGGAATTCTCGAAGATCTTAAACAAGATCGAGAGACTCAATAATGAGAACTTTGAAACATATCTTAATGATCTTCAATCTTATTCTGAATTTATGAAAAAGCGTGATGACAATTTTCATAGCTTAATGTTTAAAATGAGAAAAGAATTAGAAAAAGGAGTTTAAATAATGATGCTCACTGATGATTATGAAATTTGGGTCTATAAAAAGCCAGTAATGGCTGATCATATTAAGACACCTAGAGCTGGCAATCTCTATACCCACCACGGAATTTATGTTTCAGATGAAGAAGTTATCCATTTTGCTTCCGAAAATTCTGATAACTTAGGTGGTATAGGAAATGAGATTATCAGAACTGATCTAAATACTTTTTTAAAAGATGGAGAGTTGTTAGTCAGAGAATATACAGATGAAGAGAAATGCTTGTTATACCCTCCAGACCATGTTGTTTCATACGCTCGAAGCTGTATCGGCGAAGGTGGGTACAATTTAGTTTTCAATAACTGTGAACATTTTTGCAACAAGTGCGTTTTAGACCAACATCGAAGTAAGCAGGTAGAAAAAATTGTTAGCATTCCAATGCCGGGAGGTAATAATATGGGAATTTTAGAGCAAGTAGGAAATCTCATTGAAAAGATTAGAACTAGTAGAAGAATAATTGAAGAACCTTCAAAAGTTGAAATTGCCGAAATAGAGAGACAGAAAGCTGTACAGCTAGCTGAGATAGAAAAGGAAAAAATACTGCTTTCATCCGAATGCGAAGCTAAATTAAATGAATTTAACACCAAACTAGCTATTGCTCTTATGCAAACACAAGGTGAACAATTTATCAAAGTAAATGAGAAAATGCTTGAAATTGGGAAAAAAGCTCAAGCAATTGAAATCGAGAGATCTTCAATATATGATTCATACACCATAGAAGTTCAGTATAAACTAGATGAATTATACAATAAGCAAATGCAAACAATAGCAGATCTTCAAGTAGATTTTTTTGAAAACAGATATCCAAGACTTCAAAAAAGTCTAGAACAATATGAGAATAACCCTGAGGCCAAGAAAATGGCCGAGAAAAGTTTAACTCTCTATTTAGAGAATTTTTTATCAAGAATTGATAATGAGATGGGAACAATAAGCGAAACAAGAAAGTTAATAAGAAACTCTTCCATCAAGAGTAAAGAGAAAATCCTAGAAGACTCTACAAAATTCGCTGATAAAAGAATGGAAGCGATGGAACAGATATTTGATAAGTCAGTTAATATAAATAGTTTGTTAGATAAGAAAAAAACTAATAATGATAAACTATTGATCGATTCTAATAATAAACAAATTGCCTTAAGTAATCAAGAACAAAATGAATTACCACAAATTGAGACAAGAACTAATAAAGATTAGGGATAAAGAGCGATGGACGATAAAAGAACCAGTAGCTTATGATCATATCAGAATCAAAGACGGCTTTTTTTTCCATCATGCTATTTATAAGTCCGATTCTGATGTATATCACATGACCTATGAAGATGGAGATATATTTGGACATAAAGGTTATTTCGAGATATGCAATTTAGACCAGTTTCAACGAAATCAAAAGATTGAAGTAAGATTATACTCAATTGAGGAAAAAGCCAAGCTTTTAAATCATTCTGAAGTTGATAATAGGTTATCAGATATTTTAGGAGAGGTCTATTACGATTTACTTTTAAGTAACTGTGAACATTATATAAATCATATTACATTAAATGAATTTGTCAGCTATCAAGTTCAACAATTAATAAATGAGCCAATAAGAGATAAAGACAATAAAGGTATTAATCAAATTTTAGGATCTGTATTTAATATGATCAAATAGGAGATAAAATGGGAAGAAAACGAGAACAATATAATTATAATTATGAACCTGATAAAGTCAAAGCAGCTCAAATAGAGAAGCAAAAAGCAATAATGATTGCTAAGATAGAGCAGGAAAACATTGAGTTAGATAAAAGTGCTAAAATTGAGATAATCCAAGCTAATGCTAACTTTCAATTAGATATAATGAAGGCTAAAGAGCAAGGATTTACAAGAGTTATTGAATCATTAATGGAGATGATGAGAGAGTGGAATCTAATTAGTGAGCAAAGAATTGTATTTCTTAGTAGCTGTAAAGCAGAGACTGTCGAAAAGATTAACAGACAGTATTTAGAACTGATGAATGACATTGATGATTCTGCTTTTGATTTTCAGATTAATAAGCAACCCCAGTTGTTTGAAAAACTGGAGGAGTTTTCAGGCACAGAATCTTATGAGACCTATAAAAACTCTATTGAGCAGTATATATCGAACTTTTTATTTGAAAAGAGTGAATTATTAAAATCTTATAGATTGCAACAAGAACTTTTAGTAAAATCAAGTCTGGAGAGTTTTGATGTAATTAATAATGAAATCACTCAACTAGTAACAAATAGAATTGATTCCTTAACTCTGGCAATTAATTGTGATTCTACTTATCAAGAAGTTATTGAATCAAAACAAGAAAAGCAAAAACTGATTTTAAATGATAATTAATTTGTGATGAATTTGCTTTGGTGGTGGTAACCTGTGATGCTGATTTAACCCAAATAATGCAGTAGATCTTTGAGAATAGCACTATATTCTTTTGCAAAAGTAACTTCCATAATTTTCAGGAATATATATATTATATACCTTC
>JAEKNW010000335.1 GCA_016838885.1 Candidatus Cloacimonadota bacterium | reverse complement strand
AGATATTACCCTGTAAGGGTTCAATAAAAGTATAAATAATGTATATAATAAGTCTTTGGTATATAAGATTTTATTTAACCCTTTCAGGGTAAGGTTTTGATTATCATCAATACCCGGGGTTGCAATCCCTTCAGGATTTTACCCCGGGCTAAACTATTTATCCCCTTTGGGGATTTAAGACTTATCCTTTCATGATTGTAGCATTTTCAGCAAATATAACATACTCTTAAAAGTATATTTATACTTGTAACCTTCTCTAATACAATTAATATGCTATAGTAAAAGTCTCTTTTTGACCACTAGACTTGAACTAGAGCCAAATATTATGTTTCTTCTTCAGAAGCTGGGCAAAAGATTTTTGGCCCCTACATTCGTGATGATTTGTGTTAATTAGTGGATAAATTCTTCTTCTTAGTGTAATTCGTGAAATTCGTGGATAGACTTTCTTCTTCTTCTTTTGTGTTCTTTGTGCCTTTGTGGTGAAAAAATTCCCCGTCTCCCTTTCTCCCCGTCTCCCCGTCTTTTCGCGGATAGCGAAAATCTTCTTCTTTGTGCCTTTGTGGTGAAAAAATTCTCCCCGTCTCCCTTTCTCCCCGTCTCCCTGTCTTTTCGCGGATAGCGAAAATCTTCTTCTTTGTGCCTTTGTGGTGAAAAAAATCTCTCCGTCTTTTCGCGATAAGCAAAAAAAAGACGCCTCTCAAGAGGCGTCTTATCTTAACATTTATATTTTTACTTCATCATCAACATTTTCTTAAATTCAGTATGTTTACCGGCTGTCATTTTAGTGTAGTAAACGCCGGAAGCAACTGCTTGTCCCTTATTATCTCTACCCTTCCAAAGAACATCAATTCTTTGATTTACTTTATTGGCTGGGACAAAAGAGTTATAAAGGTTCTTAACTAATTGACCTTTTACATTATAGATATCAATTGATACTTCACTAGGATTAGCTACGGAAAAACTAACAGAAGTAGAAGGGTTAAATGGATTTGGATAATTACCAATCAACTTAGTTCCTAAGGTTAATGGAACAGTCTCACCACCCGTTGGGTTTCCAACTTTGACCATAATCGGACCAAACAATTCAGTTTGTAGTGAAAATTCTACACTTTGTAACCAATAAAAATAGATGTTATTTGGCGTAACTTCTTTGTCAGTAAAAGAATAGCTGTGCTCTTGGGTACTGTTGGTAGCATTAATAAATGCCGGTATCATCAGAGCAGTTTCAATATTATTCTGCAATCCCCTGATTATGAAATATCCCGAAATATTTGTCTCAGATTGTACTGTCCATGAGATATTTACAAAATCTTCAGCTGTCGCTACTGCAGTAAAGGCAGATAGCTCTACAGGAAGGGTTTCGTCGTTGGTGAGAGTACTACCAGTTGATGTCCAAGTATAACTTGATGCGTTAGACCCACCATCCCTAAGTATAAATAGGAGCTCCATTGTTGTAGACTCATCTACCCCTTCAAGAAATGGCATAACAAAAGATGTTGAACCATCGTAATTACCTGCTGAAATAATACCAGAATAAGGTGAAAACTCAGTTACAGTAACATATTCAGTCCCACCATTTGTTACCTCTATATATAATTCATCAATAACTATTGAGCCAGAAAGGAATGGGAAAGAATTTACTAAAGTATAATTGAATTCTAAGGTAACATTTTCACCAGTTACAATATTTGAATCTCCACTTCCTCCTGAACCATACATATCTGAAGAATTTACTGTAATGGTAGCACCCCAAACCATCCCTACTGATAATATCAAAAACATAAGTATAAAAATTTTTTTCATATTTCTCTCCTTTTAATATGATTTAAAAAAACTTTATTAAAATTTCTTTCATTATTTATTAATCTAAGTTAAAAATAAAGAGATTAATTGTTATGTCAAGTTAAAAAAAAAGAATTTTAATAATCTTTCTAAAATAGGTAAATATCTAACTAACAAAAATTTAATTAAAGAGGAGGAAAATGCTTATAGTAAGGCTTTAGTAAGGAGATTTTTTTTTTAACAAAGAGGTTAATTTTTTTTGATGAAAATATGGTAATTTATTTTAAATCGATTTAACTCATTTTAATTCTTGCTCACTAGTATCAAGCATTTCTCTCTTTTCGGTGTTTTCAGTGTTTTCGGTGGCTAAGTTTTCTTCTTTCTTAAAACTCTGTGCAACTCCTCTTATCCTCTGTGTAACTCTGTGTTAAGGATCTTCTTCTTAGTGTAATTCGTGAAATTCGTGGATAGACTTTCTTCATTTTTCATTCTTGCGAAGCAAGACTTA
>JAEKNW010000334.1 GCA_016838885.1 Candidatus Cloacimonadota bacterium | reverse complement strand
AATCAAAGATTTAAGTGCTGAACATGTTTTATTAGAATTTATAATGTATCTTAATACCATCTCAGGTATATATGGGAATTTATCATCTTTAAAGTACTTTTTTAAATGTTCTATTGCAGCTACTCTCTTTCTGTTATTAGAAATCTTAAAGATACTATTAAATCTTTCTATAAGTTTTTCTGTAAAATGAGTAAAGTAAACATTATCATTTTTTAAGTATCTGATTAAGTCATCCCAAGATACTTTCCTCTCATCTTTTGGCATTCCAATTTTGAGTTTATCTTCATAAAAATCATATTTATCATACGTTGTTGATTCTACCAACTCTTGAACTTTTCCAATATCTCCAGCATTATTTGCTGCTTGGGATATGACATGGATAACACCTGTATGTACTAACAAGTTTACATAAGTTGCAAAATCCTCATTAGGTATTTGATTAGAGTTACCCATTGGTTCATCTATGTCAATAAAATGTTTATGGGTATGGAAACGATATTTGACTTCTCTGCCATTTCCTTTAACTATTGTGTCATAAATTTCTTTTGCCTTTTGTAGTTCAGAATATACTGTCAGTGGAATATTTGTAGAGATCCTAGTGATTTGAAGTATTTCAGGATCATCATTATCAACGAATTTTGGTTCAGGTTTTATTAGTGTTCTTATTTTATTCTTTATTTCTTCTAAAACCTTTGTGTTATCATGATTGCCCTTTGTGTCATCATGATTGCCCTTTGTGTCATCATGATTGCCCTGTGTGTTATCATCATTGCCCTGTGTGCCAGCATCTAGATCCTTCCCTGAGATTAAGATAACTGGGTATTCGATATTAGTACCACCTATTTTTGACCAATCTAGAGCACCTAAGGCACTACCACTTGAAGATAATCGATTTTGAATAAATGTAGCTTTATCATTGTCCGTAAGATGTTTTAAGTAGCTTGTTACTGTGTAATCCCTTACCAAATCTCCAGTAGAGAATTTGAGTTTGTTAGGATTATTGAATATTATGTTTGATATCTTATCAATTTCTTCATCAAGGTAATTTTTGGTTAATACTTCTTTAACCATTTTATCAATGAGACCATCTTTCACATTTAAAAGCTCCTGTAATTCTGTATCAATTGTATGCTCCCCTATACGTAATGAATCAGCAAACTGTGAATAATGTTCATGAGTATTAGGAACAATATCCCCCATTAAAATACTTGTTTCAGACTTCAATATCTTAGCAATTTCTTGTTTTACTGATTTAATCAAGCAGTCTTGAAGATTGTTATTAGATTCATTATAAATGTTTAATCTATTCTTAGCTAAAATACTTCCTAAATCAATCAATTTGTTGATTATTTTCAGTCTGCTTTTTAAATAGGTAAGATATTCTGAATAGTTATAGAGCTTGAGTAAAATTGGTTCAAAATTAGAGTATATATTGTCAATAACCTTATTAGAGTGCTGGCTTAAATCCTTTAGGGCTACCTTACCTGCCCCTATTTTCTTTAACCAAGTATTATTTTCTTCATCCCATACTTCTTTATCATTAGCCAATGCTTCCCTTAAAGCTATCCCCCATGGAGGATTAGAGCTTATATGGGGTTTAAGGTCAAGAGTAGTTTTCTCAATTTCCTTCGTGAAAAAGTCTTTGATATTTGATATCAGATCTTTCTTTCTGATATTATCTGAAACTCGCTTAAGTTCCTCTGTGAAAACATTTAAATTTTCAAACTTCTCAAATGTAGCAATGATATTATTAGTAATATCTTCATTAAATTCAGTAATAATCTTTTCAGCAAATACTATGCCATGGTTCTTAATACCTTCTCTTAAACTATCTTCTAAAGAATCTAATGCAATTTTATGCTGATTATCAAATGACTCATCTCTAGTAGTAATTTGACCAATATTATTATGATAAGTGTTAGAATATTCATTAAAAGCAGAGTTTAAACTTTTACTGATTATGTCAAAAATAACACTCTCCTCTTCAAAACTTTGATTGAAGCTTCCTTTAGTAATTGGCTTTTCTCCAGGGTTCGGAAATGATAATTTACTATGCAATGTGTTAGCAATCTCTTCAGCTTTTTTCTTCTTACCTTCATCGTCAACTTTTTCCTTATCTTCACTTTGATATAATTTTCCAGTAACAATATCGTCTAATACAATTTTTTTATAATACAATTTTGAAAAAGTTAATAATTTTGTTTTTGGTAATTTAAGTGAATAACCTCCTATACGACCATAGTTTGTATGTCTAACAGCATTTGGTGCATCTGTTTCTTTGAATAAGTCACC
>JAEKNW010000333.1 GCA_016838885.1 Candidatus Cloacimonadota bacterium | reverse complement strand
CCTTTCATATTGTCTCCTAGAATTTCATTTATTTCTATCTAGGAAACTGTACCAGATTAAACTTCCAAATCTGTACCATTTTAAACTTCTATTGACAATACGTTTTTATCTGTGTTATCAGTGGCTAAAAATCTTCTTCTTCTCCGTATAACAGAATAACTCCGTGGATAGATTCTCTCTTTTTTTGATCCCAATCACTTAGTGCTTGGGGCGGATGTGGTCATCCGCATTCCCAGTGAAGAGGTTTTTTTATCCGTGTTTATCTGTGTTATCAGTGGCTAAGTTTTCTTTCTTCTTCTCAGTGTATTCTGTGTTTTCAGTGGCTAAACATATTCTTCTTCTTCGTATAACAGAATAACTCCGTGGATAGATTCTCTCTTTTTTTTGATCCCAATCACTTAGTGCTTGGGGCGGATGTGGTCATCCGCATTCCCAGTGAAGAGGCTTTTATCCGTGATTATCTGTGTTATCAGTGGCTAAAAATCTTCTTCTTCGTGTAACAGAATAACTCTATTAAGGATTCTCTTCACTCTTCACTCTTCACACATTACTCTTCACTCTTTTTTAACATAGCAATTTGCATTCTTACCCAAACACCTTATAATATGTATAATAATGAAAAGGAGATATCTATGAAAAGAGTAATAATAACACTAATGATAATGATTTCTATGATATCCTTATCTGCTATAAATGTTTATATTTGGAAAAATGAAAACCCGACTGCTCAGATAGTGAATGCTGAGACAGGTTATCCCTCTTCGGCTGCTAATGCTATGGGGAATATCCTGACAGAATTAGGGATAAATAATGTTGTAGCTCCTGAGTTAACTACTTCCATGGCTGAATATGATGTCGTGATTGTTTCTAACGGCACTTTTTGTGAATCCTGAGGACTCACCCCTCCAGGTGTCGTGAACACCTCTCAACAAGAAGCTCTTATCGAGTATATGGATAATGGTGGTGCAGTCTATTTCGAAGGAACAAATATTGGTCAAGATCATGATGGCTCAGACTTTCTTAGTTATTTTGGTATAGAGTTTGAGGGACAAGGACTTCTTCATACCGGGATAAGTAGTTTAGCTGGTCAAGCAGATACCTTTGTTGAAGGAAAACTTCTTCAGCATCAAGTTAATACTTATGCAGATATTCATAATAACTGGTTTAATCCTACAACAGGGCAGGTTCTCTTCCGGTCAAATGATAATCATATCAGAACTGTGATGAATGAGACTTCAAATTATAGAGCTATTGCTTCAAGTTTCTTAGTTGCAGGAGTAATTGACAGCGAAAATCTGAATACTAAGAGAAATTTGATGCAACTTTACATCTCTTATTTAACCAATAGGCCCGGTCCTGAGCTTTTCTTAGACCAGTCATCTTTGGACTTTGGGACTATTGTTCCGGGAGAAAGTGCTTCCCAGACTATATTGCTCCAAAACCTAGGGAATAATCTGTTAAATATAAGCAACATCTCAACATCAAATCCGGTGTTTGATATTTTAAATTCTAACGATGTAAGTTTAGCTTTAGGTAATATTTTCATGTTAGAAGTTGAGTTTGAAAGTACTGAATCCGGAGAATATCAAGGAGAAATTCAGTTCAATACAAATGATCCTGATTATCCACAGCTTTCAATTCCGGTAAGCATAAATAACTTCTCTTTCCCTGCTTTGGAATACCCTACAGCTTTAGAAGTTGATTCTCATAATGGTGATGGAGAGCTTACCTTCGAACTTAACAATTTAGGACAACAAAATTTGAACTATTGGATTGAAGTGGTTGAAACAGAGAGAAATTCAGGAGGACCTGACCTCTATGGTTACACTTGGCAAGATAGTGATGAAGACGGAATTGATTTTGTTTGGAATGATATTAGTGAGATTGGGACATCTGTTAACTTCTTGAGCACTGATGACTTTGTTGATGTGGAACTACCTTTTGGTTTCCCTTTCTATGGAGATCTTAAACACCAAGCAAGAATTTCTACCAATGGCTACATAACCTTTGGTGAAGATGGGGTTGATTATAGTAACGACCCAATTCCATCTCCTTTCCAACCAAATGATTTGATTGCCATTTTCTGGGATGATTTGAATGGAGCTAATGCAGATTTCTATCACTATTATGATGAAGAGAGTGATAAGTTCATTGTTCAATATTCTAATTTCCCTTTCTTTAATGGCACAGGAAATCTCAACTTCCAAGCTCATCTCTCTATCAATGGAGATATCTGCTTTTACTATGATATGATGGAAGGAAATCTCTATAGTGCTACTATTGGCATTGAAAATAGTGATGCTACTGATGGACTTCAAATCATCTATAATGGTAATTACTTAAGTTCTTATCATGCTATAAAAATCTCTTATAATGCTCCTTGGGTTAGCTTAGATAAGTGGCAAGGCCAGATTAATGAGAATAATCCTGAAGCTATAACCCTAACTATACCACAATATTTTCTTCCAAGTGGACTATATTCTGCAAATTTAAGAATCCACACTAATGACCCCAATAATGAGATAGTGGTTATCCCCCTTACTGCCGAGATTACTACCGTTTCTAACGATGATAACTCTGTTCCAATGGTAACTTCAGTTCTAAAGCAAAACTACCCCAACCCCTTTAATCCTGAAACGACTATTAACTTCTTCCTTGCTAAGCAAGGCCAAGTATTCATCGATATCTATGATATCAAGGGGAGAAAGGTAAAATCCTTAGTGGAAGATTATTTCACACAGGGTAACCATAGTGTTGTCTGGAATGGGGAAAATGATCAAGGTAACAATGTAAGCTCTGGAATATATCTCTATAAAATGAGAAATGGGTCTTTTAGTAGCTCAAGAAAAATGATTTTATTGAAATAGTATCATCTGATTTTTGTAGCTTTAACCCAGAGGATCCCTTCAGTTCCTTGATCATAGTGTAATTTATTTTCATAGAGTGGTTTAAAGATATCGCCTTGAGGACCCTTATTCGTAATCCGATAGGAAAGAACTTCCATTTTATCCAGCAGGTATTTATGGATAATCTTCTCTGTAAGTTGTTGAGGTTCTGCGGAAGTAGCTTTCTCTTCAAGATTGAAGCTTCCATAAAAGAGACCGCCTTTTTTTATAACTCTAATAATTTCATGACACATAAGGGGAAAATTATCTACATGGTCTAAGGCATTAAGAGTGAACATAACATCTACATAAGATGAAGGTAGGGGAATAATATTTTCTGTGGATTTGAGATATAACATATCATGGGTTAACATATTATCACCAAAAAGATTTAGATATTGGTCAGTTAGAACATCTATCCCAATTTTGGTAGGAGCTGATTTTATCCATTTGAGAGAACCACGGGGACCACAACCAAAATCTGCAATGACTTTATTTGTTAAAAACTGATCATCTCTTTCTTGAGTTAGATTGAGAAAAATCTTTTCATAGAAACTATTTTCAAAGTTTTTACCCTCTTTAAGGTAATTCTTCTTCCAATAGCCCAGTTCAGTGGCATATTTATTAGCAAATTTATTATAAAAAGGTCGGACAAGCTCTTTTAACAACTTTAATATTTGAAGATTATTCTCTTTCATACTTCCTCATTAAGTGTATTTACCTTCCTGCTCAAATTTATAATTATCCCATTATAAGTGTGGTGAGCAATTAGATAGAAGACTGCCGGCAAAGCTGTAATTTCAGAAAAACTGGCAATAGCGATGGTGATAGTAAGAAGAGTATTTTTATGTCCTGTTGTGATAGGCAGGGTATATTTCATCTTCTTATTGAAAGCTATTAGCCAGCCAATTAAGTAAAAGAGACCGGCTAAGATAAAGGTAATGATGACGACACGAGCTAGATGAAGATTATTCATAGCTCTAATTTGTTGGGCTGAATTTGCTACGGCAATAACAATTAAAAACATCTGAACTAAGCCTTTTAAAGGGTCTATTTTGCTTAATACAAAGTTCTTAAGTCCAAGCGATTTTTCCGTGAAATAGGCTAAGAGTAAAGGAATAAAGATTATTACAGTTACTCGCCAAAATATGTCATAGTAGTTTATGGCTAAGGTAGAATCTTTGATAAAAAAGCCTGGAAGTAAAGCAAAAACAAGAGGTGATAAGATATTAAACAAGGTTACATTAGCAACTGTATATTCTAAATCTCCTTTGGCTAAAGAGACCATGACAGGTGAACCTAAAGCAGGAGGGGTTATTACCACTAGAAGAAATCCTATTTGTAAGGCAGGTCCTAAGCAGGTTGTTGAATAATAGACTAAAGGAGGGAATATTATCCAACAAATTATTGGAAATATCAACAACTCTTTTCGGACAAACCTCTTTACTTGAAACTTCATCCTGACAAAAGAACAGTAGAGAAGAAGCATCAAAAGAGGGATCATCAGAGGCTTTAAAACTGCAAATATAGGAAATATAAAGCCTATGGCTACAGCTCCTAAGAGGAAAAGCCCTGTCCATTTTTTGATTAATTCTAACATGTTAAGTCTATTATCCTACTTAACAATTACTCCACCACCTAATAATTCTTCTTCTTCTGAGTAAAACACTGCAGACTGACCGGGTGTTACAGACTCTATGGCTTCTTCTAAGATTACCAGAGCTTCCTTACCCTCTAAGATGAAATCTCTAACTTGAACAGGATGAGAATTATACCTGATTTGGACTAAACTCTTTTTAATCAGATGCGGATCAGTCTCTAAGAAGTGAAGTTCATTAATTCTAAATGAAGCCACTTTTAAATCTTCCCTGTCTGCAGTAGCATAAAGAATATTCTTAGTAATATCCATAGAATGAACATAAAGAGTAACATTTAACTTAGTATGAAGACCCTTTCTCTGTCCGATAGTATAAGCTGTTAAGCCTTGATGCTCTCCAATAACTTCACCTGATAAAAGCTTAATTTTTCCGGGTTTTGCAGGCACAATCTTATTTACAAAATCTAAATAGTGATCTTTGATGAAGCAAATCTCTTGAGAATCCTTCTTTTCTGCTACATGCAAGTTATTCTCACCGGCGATTTTCCGAACTTGCTCTTTATCTAGATTATAAAGAGGGAAAATTGTCTTTTCTAATTGTTCTTTCCTGACTCGCCATAACATATAAGTTTGATCTTTAGAGTTATCAGCCCGATAGATATGAGGTCTGTCTTGACCTTGAACTAACTTAACATAATGTCCGGTAGCAAAATATTCAAAACCATACTCCTGAATTTTATCAAAAAAAGCACCCCATTTAATGGTAGGATTGCATAAGGTGCAGGGATTAGGAGTATAGCCCCGCTTATACTGATTCACAAAGTCATTAAGGACGATTCTTCTGAATTGGTCTTTTACATTGATCACTATATGCTTGATATCAAGTTGCCGGCAAATCTTCTGGGCATCATTTGAAGCAGCCAGTGAACCCTCTTCAGGACTATAGCCAAACTCTTCATCATCATATTGTACCATGGTAAATCCGGCTATATCATAACCCTCTTGCTTGAGCAAACATGCCACAACAGAGCTGTCAACCCCACCACTCATAGCCACTGCTATCTTTTTATTCTTCAATCCTTTCAATGTCAGCTCCTAATAATCTTAGTTTTCCTTCAATATTATCATATCCCCTATCTATGTGATAAATTCTCGACACAATAGTCTCGCCCTCAGCAGCCAAACCGGCTAAGACCAAGGCAGCACTTGCTCGTAAATCAGTAGCCATAACTTCTGCTCCGCTAAGAGATTCAACCCCGATAACTTTAGCTTTTCCCTTCTCTTGACTAATATTAGCCTGCAATCTGTTCAACTCAGGAACATGCATAAACCTATCTGGGAAAATAGTATCTTCAATATAACTTGTCCCCTTGGCAATAGTCATTAAAGCCAAAAATTGGGCCTGTAAATCAGTTGGGAAGGCAGGATAAGGATCTGTTACAATATTAACAGGAAGAATCTTGCGAGTTGGGAATATCTTCATACTGCTATCATCTACTCCAATTTCAAATCCGGCTTGTTGCATCTTTAAAATTAATGATTCTAAGTGCTCAGGATTGCAATTAGCAATAGTTATCTCACTATTAGTAATAGCCCCGGCAATCAAGAAAGTCCCTGCTTCAATTCTATCCGCCATCATCTCCATTCCTACCGGGAATAACTCCTTTACTCCTTCAATGATTAAAGTAGATGTCCCTTTACCTGTGATTTTAGCTCCCATTTTAACAAGAAAATCTATCAGACTATCTATCTCCGGCTCTTTTGCACAATTACGCATAATAGTTTTACCATTGGCTAAAGTAGCTGTCATTAAAATATGACAGGTAGCTCCTACTGAGACATTCTCAAAATCTATCTCTGCTCCCTTTAATTCATCAGTGCTGGCATAAAGATAGCCCTTCTTAGTCTCAAAACTGGCACCCATCTTCTCCAAAGCTTTTAAATGCAAATCAATGGGTCTGGCTCCAATAGCACATCCACCCGGGAAAGAAACCTTAGCTTTCTTAAACTTTACTAATAAGGGACCTAAAACATAGATAGACGCCCGCATCTGGGAAACTAATTCATAAGGGGCTTCAGGAAAACATACATCTGCTGTGTCAACTTCCATTCTACCCCGGATATAATCTACCCTTGCCCCAATTATTCTCAATAAATGAGCCATTGTCTTTAAATCAACCAACTTAGGAACATTGGTCAATACGGTCTTTCCTCGTGTCAGTAAACAGGCTGCTAAGATGGGTAATATCGCATTCTTTGCCCCACTTATCTCCACTGTCCCTGATAATTTTTTGCCACCCTTGATTAAAAACTTCTTCATTGTGCCACCTATATCTTTTTAATAATTATTATTTTTGTCAGTATGTATCTTATAAGAAATAGTGTCAAGAGAAAAGAGAAAACTTTATGTATGGAAATGTTGAATGGTTGAGTTGTTGAGGGTTGAGAGTTGAGGGTTGAGAGTTGAGGGTTGAGGGTTGTGAGTAAACCTCTTCTCTGGGAATGTGGATGACCACATCCGCTCCAAGCTAGCAGCTTGGATATTTTACAGGCTTTCTAAAGCCTGTTGTGGAAGCAAGGGTGCTTCCACTCCATGCCACTAGTTGCTAGAATCTAACCAGGTTGTCAATCTCCTGCTAACTGTAGCAGGGGGGATATGGACTGGGGGCATCCTGCCACCAGAATTACCAAGCTGGAAGCTTGGTTGTGGAAGCAGAGGTGCTTCCACTCCATACTACTTGCCACCAGATTCTATCCAAGCTGTCAATCTCCTGCTAACTGAAGCATGGGGATATGGACTGGGGGCATCTTGCCGCCAGAATTACCAAGCTTTTCAAGCTTGGTTGTGGAAGCAGGGGTGCTTCCACTCCATACTACTTGCCACCAGATTCTATCCAAGCTGTCAATCTCCTGCTAACTGAAGCAAGGGGATATGGACTGGGGGCATCTTGCCGTCAGAATTACCAAGCTGGAAGCTTGATGCGGGCGGGAACGCCCCTTTCCGACCACAGGCTAAAGCTCTGTATCAATTTAATCAAAAATTCGTGTAATTCTTCTTAATTCGTGTTAATTTGTGTAAAGCATTTCTCTTTCTTCTTCTTTCCTTTTTAACATCCCGTCATCTTCGATGCCATCATACTTCGCTAAAGCTTCGTATGATGTACCCCTCTTGGAGACATTTGCTAGAGCAAATGAAGAGGGGACTTAAGACCTACGTTCTCTATCTCCGTAACCATTCAAAATGAAATTCGTGTAATTCGTGTTAATTTGTGTTAATTTGTGTGAAGCATTTCTTCTTCAAAACTCTGTGTAACTCTGTGTTAAGGACTCTCTTCTTCTTCGTGTAATTCGTGTAATTCGTGGATAGACTTCTTCTTCTTTCTTCTTCTTCTTTCTTCTTCTTCTTTTTTGTGTTCTTTGTGGCTTTGTGGTGAAGCAAATCTTCTTACTAAGTTAATAGATAAGAATCCCGACAATACCAGTGAGAATAGTAACAAGGATAGGGTTAGGTTTTTTATAGAAGGAGAAGCTTAGAACTACCAAGAAGATAGCCATGCTTTTCCAATCAACAAGGGTTTTGTAGCCAATAAACCAGACAGCACTGGCGATAAATCCAATAGTCCCGGGTTTTATCCAAAGCAGGGTTTCTTTGACAAATTTATTATGGGAGAAGATAAAGAAAAAAGAGGCGATAATGAACATAATGATTATAGAGGGAGTAACAACTCCTGCGGTTGCAACCACTCCACCGAGGAAACCACCTGTTTTTTGTCCGATAAAAGTAGCTCCGTTCACGGCTATGGGGCCAGGGGTAGATTGAGCTACAGCAACTAAATCAATAAATTCATGTTCTGTAAGCCACTTTTGATTTTCGACAACTTCTTCTTGAATAAGAGGGAGCATGGCTAAGCCACCTCCGAAGGAGAAGAGTCCGATTTTAGCAAATACTAAAAATAGTTTAAGATAGAGCATTATTCTTGACCAACCTGCTTATTATACTAATTATTATTAAAGTTATGATTATGGTAATGGGCGAAATGGAAAGAAAAGTAAGAAGTCCAAAGGAGATAATCATTGTGGCAATAGTTAAATAGTTTTTCTTAGTCTTACGTAGAAGATTGATTAAGGAAAAGGTAATCATAGCGCCGACAGCCGGGCGGACTCCTTTAAAAACCTTGATTAGATAGGGATTATCGGCATATTCTAATAGAAAACCTGTTAATAAGCTGATGATTAAGAAAGCAGGTAGAATTGTGGCAATGGCACATAGTAAAGCAGTAGAATATCCGCCTAACCTATATCCCAAAAAGATGGATATGTTAACAGCGATTGGTCCGGGAGAAGTCTGAGAGAGGGCGAGTCCATCATGAAAAGTATCATAATCAAGAAGTTTCTCTTTTTCGACTAACTCATGCTCGATTAGGTGTAACATGGCATAGCCTCCACCAATAGTGAAAGCACCAATCTTGAAGAATATTTTAAATAATTTCCATTTTTTGTTGATATATGTACCTCGTTTTTCACTTTTCTTATTTTATTCTTGCGAAGCAAGACTTTAACACCCCGTCATCCAACTTCGCTAAAGCTTCGTAGGATGCCACCCCTCTTGGAAACATTTGCATGCGCAAATGAAGAGGGGATTTAAGAAACACCCCGTCATCTTCGATGCCACCCCTCTTTAGCATCCCTTCTGGATTAAGAGGGGAATTTAACACCCCGTCATCTTCGATGCCACCCCTCTTTAGCATCCCTTCTGGATTAAGAGGGGAATTTAACACCCCGTCATCTTCGATGCCACCCCTCTTGGAAACATTTGCTAGAGCAAATGAAGAGGGGACTTAAGACATACGGGCTCAAGATCTGTATCAATATGAACAAAAATTCGTGTTTATTCGTCTTAATTCGTGTTTATTCGTGTGACGCCTTCCTTCTTCTTCGTGTAATTCGTGTAATCTGTGGATAGATTCTCTTTTTTTATTATTCTCTATCAGCTTTAAGCACTTCTAAGAAAGCTTCTTGAGGTACATTAACTGAGCCAATCTCTTTCATTTTTTTCTTACCCTTCTTTTGTTTATCAAGGAGTTTTCTTTTACGGGAGATATCGCCACCGTAACATTTTGCCAACACATCCTTACGCATAGCATTAATGGTTGAGCGGGCAATAATCTTTCCCCCGATACAAGCTTGAAGAGCTATTTTAAAGAGGTGCCTGGGAATCACTTCTGCGAGTTTTTCAGTTACACTTTTTCCCCAACTATAAGCTTTATCTACATGGCAAATAAAAGACATAGCATCTACCTTTTCACCATTAATCATAATATCAACTTTCGCAACTTCTGAAGTTTGGTAACTCTTAAAGCTATAATCAAAAGAGGCATAGCCACGGGAAAGTGTCTTTAATTTATCATAAAAGTCAAAAATAATTTCTATTAAAGGCAGGTCATAGTGAAGAGCCACTCTTTTATCATCAATATATTGAATATCTTTTTGTACTCCTCTGCGATCTTGAGCCAACTGCATGATGTTCCCGATATATTCAGAAGGAAGAATAATCTCCACATTCATCAATGGTTCTTCAATAAAATCTATCACAGTAGGATCAGGGAAGTCGATGGGATTATAGACTATTTTTTCAGATCCATCCTTAAGATGGATAATAAACTTTACACTTGGTGTAGTGGCAATAATAGGAACATCATATTCACGGTATAATCTCTCTTTAACTATCTCCAAATGGAGCATACCTAAGAAACCACATCTAAATCCGTATCCTAAGGCTAAAGAAGACTCTTTTTCATAAATAAGGGAAGAGTCATTTAGCTTTAATTTAGCCATTGCTTCCACAAGATTGGCATAGTCATCTCCATCAATAGGGAAAATACCACTATATACCATAGGCTTTGGTTCTTCATAGCCTTTGATAGCTTCTTTACAACCATTTTTAACAGAAGTAACAGTATCACCCACTCTAGCATCTGCAATCTCTTTGATATTACAAATAAGATAACCAACTTCACCAGTGGTAAGCTCTTTGACAGGCTCTAATTTCATACCCAGATAACCTATCTCTTCTATATCATAAACTTTATCAGTTTGCATTAATCTAATAGTATCACCCTTGGTAAGTTTTCCATCAAAGACTCTGATTAAAACAACAACACCGCGATAAGTATCAAAATAGGAATCAAAGATTACTGCTTTAGGTGGGCCATCTAATTCACCTTTTGGAGCAGAAATTACATCAACAATACCATCTAATAATTCTTGAACTCCTAAACCAGTTTTTGCAGACACCTTAAATATATGATCTTGATCACAACCTAACAAATCCATTAAATCGTGTTCAGTCCCCTCTACATCTGCTTTAGGTAAATCAATCTTATTAATCACAGGAATGACTTCCAAATTATTATCCATTGCTAAATAGAGATTACTCATTGTTTGAGCTTCAATTCCCTGAGCAGCATCAACTAAAAGCAAAGCTGCTTCGCAGGAAGCTAAAGATCTAGAGACTTCATAAGTGAAATCTACATGTCCGGGAGTATCTATTAAATTAAACACATACTCTACATTATCTTTGGTATGCCTCATTCTAATGGCATGGGATTTAATAGTAATCCCCTTCTCGCGTTCAAGATCCATGTTATCAAGGACTTGATCAACGATTTTTGTTCTATCTATAGTGTTTGTCGCTTCTAATAATCGATCAGCCAAAGTTGATTTTCCATGGTCTATGTGAGCGATTATACAGAAATTTCTAATATTGGTTTGTTTCATATATTTACACCTCAAACGTACCCTATTTTTTAAGCCGATTTTGTGTCAATACAAAAAATGAACTTTCTGCCTTGGAGGATCTAACTCAGAGCTATACTTAAGTTCATCAATTTGCTCAATATAAACTATTCCTTGGACTGAATTAGTAATAAAAGCATCTTCAAAAGAAGGTAGTTCATCAAGGAAAATATCTCTTTCAATAACAGTATTTTGTTTGATAATCTCTTGTCTGATAATGCCATTAAGAATATTATTATTATCTGCTTTAGGTGTGTGGATTCTTCCCTCTTTGATAAAAAATATATTGGCATAGCAACATTCACAGATCAAATTCTGAGAATTTACTAAGAGTCCTTCATCGAAGCCTTCATTTAGTGCCCTTCTATGAAGGTAAACATTTTCCAGATAGTTTAAGGATTTGATCTTTCTCAAGCTATTTGCCTCATAATTCTTAGATATAAGAGTGAGTTTTATTGGCTTAGGGTAAAGATTGAGCTGGGATGCCAAAACTAAAACTCCACTTTGCTGATAAGACTCTTCATGGATAATAATTTTGATTCTAAGGTTTGGATTATCATTAAGTTTAACTAACTTTTCTATTATCTCGCCAAAATTAATCTCGGGATAATCAATACCAATCAACGAACTACTCGATTCTAATCTTTCTAGATGCTTAGATAATAGCTTAGCTTGGCCATCTTTAGTTCTTAAAGAAGTAAAAATGCCATATCCATATTGAAAGGCAGGTGAAGAAACTCCTAACTTAATTGTATCTTCATCAATATAATTTCCATTATGATAACAGATCATTTTTCCTCACAGATATTTAGAAAATTTCTTATTTTATGTAATATCTCCTGATATTCACTGGCAGGGTCAGACTCAATAGTTACTGCTCCACCACTATTAACATACAATTTATCCTGAGTTATAATACCTGTTCTAATCACAATACTACTTGACAGGAAGTTCTTGTTAGCTAGAAAGATAGTACCTGTATAGAGATTTCTTTTATAAGTCTCCAACTCTTCTATTACTTTCATGGAGGCAATCTTAGGGCATCCTGTAATGGAACCTCCCGGGAAAGAAGCTTTGATAAGATCCACAATAGTCAGATCTGCTTGCAGATATCCTTCTACTATTCCTACCAAGTGAAAGACATTAGCAAAAGTTTCTAATTTATTAGGGTGAATAACATTTACGGAACCAATTTCACACACCTTGGAAAGGTCATTACGTAGAAGATCAACTATCATGTGAAGTTCTGCTAAGTCTTTTTCTGAACTAAGCAAGGTCTCTTTATTGTTCATATCTTCCGCTTGATCCTTACCTCTGGGAGCTGTTCCTTTGATAGGCTTTGTTAAAACTTTCCTGTCTTCACAAGTCAAAAATTGCTCAGGAGAAATACTGCATACTGCTAATCCCGGGTAGTTCAAATATGCTGAGAATGGACCACTATTCTTCCCATAAAGTCTTTTAAAAAAAGACCAGGGGGATCCTGAGAAATCAGCTGAAAACTGCTGGGTTAAATTAACTTCATAAACATGTCCACTGAGGATATAATCTTGAATTTTCCTGACTTTATCACAATACTCTGCTTCATTGCACTCTTGGGTAAAATTTGATAGAGAATAAGCAGCTTGATTTTTACAAATTTGAGACTGAGAAAAGTCTGAAAAAGCTAAACTTATCTCCCAGCATTTCTTAGTAAGATTATCCCAATAACGATAGTTTCTATAAAGAGTGATGCATGCTTCAGGAATCTGATAAGAATATTTATTAGTATTTGGAATAACTTCTAAATAGCGACCTAAATCATAATTTAAATAGCCCACCCAACCACATCTGTTAGCAGGATAAGGAAGATGAGAAAAATCATATTTCTGAATTAGTTGCTTAATTTTATCCCACACCTGACAATCTTGAGAAAAGCTAAATTCAAAGACAGGATCCCATCCATATAAGGAAAAGTCAGATTGCTTTTGATCACCTGTTAAAAGTGCTGAATTCTGATAATTATTCTCAGTAAGCCATTCTACTGGGTCGATAAAAGCTACTTCTTGAATAGATTCTAGGACTATCTGCATTCTTTCTCCACTATTTCTAAAAAGTTCTTAATCATCCTATCTCCTTGGGGAGTTAAAAATGACTCAGGATGAAATTGAATCCCATAAATTGGTAAGGTCTTATGCTCTATTACCATAGGAATTTTATCCCAGGTGTGGGCTGTTATCATTAAATCTGAAGGAACATTAGATATCATTAAGGAGTGATAACGGGCCACTTTGATAGGACTTTGTATTTTAGTCATGATTAAACCGGGCTTATTGAGGAATATCTCTTGTTGCTTACCATGTACAGGAAAAGGAGCTTTAATAGTATCTCCTCCAAAAAATTCATTTATACACTGCATACCTAAACATATCCCCAGAATAGGTTTAACCTTATGATACTTTGATAGTATTTGCAAGGTAAATCCTGAATCAGCCGGAGTACCGGGTCCCGGGGAAATAACAATAGCCTCATACTGAACTACTTCAGAAATAAGAATCTCGTCATTCCTAATTACTTGGACCTTCCCCCAATAATTACTCTGAATCAAGTAATAAAGATTATAAGTGAATGAATCATAGTTATCTATTAGTAATATTTTTCTCATAGAAGTTATTTTTTATTTAACCTCTTAATTAGTCAATGGAATATTATTACCCCGAATGGTGCAGTAGAACTTTGATGAAGAGTGCTAGATTCTTCTGCAAAAGAATATAGTGCTATTCTCAAAGATCTACTGCATTATTTGGGTTTAATCACTATTAGATTTAGTCCCGATTCTACTAGAGAAAGAACAAAAAAATATGTAACTTACAGAAAAATTTCCGTTTAGATTTTTAGAACACAGTAATGTATCCTCTCTCTACCTATAATTGACCGATCGAAAATAATTTGGATCGGTCAGTTTTTTTTGTTCTTATTTTCTTACTACTTTTAATTTTTTTTTATTTTTTATATATTTTATTTCTTTCACTGAATTAAATCGCTATTATGTTATATTTTAATTACTTAGCTTACTTATATCCATATTCTAAAAAGCTCTTAAATATCAGCTATATGCAAGGTTTTTATAAAGATACTAATGCTCATTTTTTAAAGCCAACTTATTGAATAATAATAATTTTTCAAAAAAGTATTTGACAGTAAAATGGGTAAAATAAAGCTTGTTTAAGAATTTGGTACGATATTTGAAAAATACAGAGTGTGAAAAATAATTCTTGACAAGAAATGTGAGTTTGTTTTTATAGCAATACATTCACGCCAACGTGGCTCAATGGTAGAGCAGCTGATTTGTAATCAGCAGGTTGGGGGTTCGATTCCCTTCGTTGGCTCCATGTTGTGGAGAGGTTCCCGAGCGGTCAAAGGGAACAGACTGTAAATCTGTCGGCGAAGCCTTCGGAGGTTCAAATCCTCCTCTCTCCACCATTTTTTTTATGTGGATGAAAGCTATTTGAAGATAAATAGAATTACGAGCTAGATTGCGGGAGTAGCTCAGTTGGCTAGAGCATCAGCCTTCCAAGCTGAGGGTCGCGGGTTCGAATCCCGTTTCCCGCTCCATTTTTCTATGAAGCTCGTGTAGCTCAGTCGGTAGAGCGCATCCTTGGTAAGGATGAGGTCACCGGTTCAAATCCGGTCATGAGCTCCACTTGAAAATAATAATTAGAGACAATTACTAAGATAGATTCAATATTATAAATTATTCTTCAATGAATTTATCCTTAGTAGAATAAGGAAAAGACCGCATAAGTGCGGTGTATTTGTGTTTAATCAAATTCCTTATAGACCAAAAACTAAAAAATAAGAAAGATAACTAAATCCGGGAGGAAACATGGCAAAGCAAAAATTTGTTAGAACAAAACCTCATGTTAATGTTGGTACTATCGGTCACGTTGACCATGGTAAAACTACTTTAACTGCTGCAATAACACTATATTTAAGTAAGAAAACTGGTGCTACATTTAGATCATTCGATTCTATTGATAATGCACCTGAAGAAAAAGAGCGTGGAATCACTATTGCTACTGCTCACGTTGAATATGAATCAGATAAAAGACACTATGCTCACGTTGACTGCCCAGGTCATGCTGACTATGTGAAAAATATGATCACCGGTGCTGCTCAAATGGACGGTGCTATCCTTGTTGTTAGTGCTGCTGACGGCCCAATGCCTCAAACAAAAGAGCACATCCTTCTTGCCAGACAAGTTGGTGTTCCAGCTATGGTTGTATTTATGAACAAATGTGACCTTGTTGATGATGAAGAACTTCTTGAATTAGTTGAAATGGAAGTTAGAGAACTACTTGACAAATATGGTTTCCCTGATGATGTTCCATTTATCCAAGGTTCAGCTCTAAAAGGTCTTAATGGAGATCCAGAAGGCGAAGCTTCAATTCAAGCCCTTGTTGATGCTGTTGATTCATATATTCCAGAACCAGCAAGAGATGTGGACAAGCCATTCTTAATGCCAGTTGAAGATGTTTTCTCAATTCCTGGTCGTGGAACAGTTGCAACAGGTCGTGTTGAACGTGGAGTTATCAAAACTGGTGACAAAATTGAAAGAATTGGTATCAGAGATACTGTTGAAACAACTTGTACCGGTGTTGAAATGTTCAGAAAAATCATGGACCAAGCTCAAGCTGGTGATAACATTGGTTGTCTTCTTCGTGGCTTTGCTAAAACTGATATTGAAAGAGGTATGGTTCTTGCTAAACCTAAATCAGTTAAACCACATACAAAATTTACTGGTGAAACATATATTCTTACTAAAGATGAAGGTGGAAGACACAAACCATTCTTTGATGGTTACAGACCACAATTCTACTTTAGAACAACAGACGTTACAGGTTCTTTAAAACTTCCTGAAGGCGTTGAGATGATTATGCCTGGTGATAACGTTTCTATCGGCGCAGAACTTATCGTTCCTATCGCTTTAGAGCAAGGTCTTCGTTTCGCTATTCGTGAAGGTGGAAGAACAATCGGTGCTGGTGTTGTTGCATCTGTAATTGACTAAATCTAACCTTATTAGCTAAGAAGGTAAATAATGAGAGATATTATAATTCTGGAATGTACAGAGTGTAAAAACAGAAACTATACAACAACCAGAAATAAAAGAAAAAACCCGGGTAAACTGGAGTTAAAGAAATTCTGTCCAGCTTGTAGAAAACATACTACACATAAGCAGAATAAATAGTAGAAACACAGGATAGTAGTTCAATTGGTAGAGCACTGGTCTCCAAAACCAGGTGTTGCGGGTTCGATTCCTGCCTATCCTGCCATAGATTAGGCAAAGTCAGTAGATTACTACTGGCTTTTTGCCCTTTTTAAAAATTTATAACTCTGCAAAGAAAGACGGAAGTAAAATGGAAAAAATATCAACTTTTTTAAAAGAAGTTCGTCAAGAACTCGGAATTATATCATGGCCAAAGAAGCCTGATATTTCAGAAGGAACAATGGTAGTCTTAGTAATGACTGCAATTACAAGCATTTTTTTGATGGTGGTTGATTTTGCTTTTCAAACGATAATAACCGAAACCTTATTCAAATAAGGGGAAAGTTATTATGCAATGGTATGTTGTACACACTTTTTCATCTCATGAAAATAGAATAAAAGAAACAATCGAAAAGAGTATAATCGGAACTGAGCTAGAAGGATCAATTGGACAGATCTTAGTACCGACTCAAAAAACCTATATGATTAGAGATGGAAAAAAGATAGAAACTGAGAAGAAGATATTCAACTCATACATAATAGTTGAAGCTGAAATGGAACCTAAAGTTTATGCTTTCATCAAGTCAATTTCCGGAGTAACAAACTTCTTAGGGTATGGTAAAAAACCAATCCCTTTAGATGAAAAGGAAGTTAATCGTTTACTTGGGATTAACAATCGAGATGATAGTACAACCCAATTTGATTTCATGCCTGGTGATATGGTAAAAATTATTGCCGGAGCTTTTACTGATTTTGAGGGTATTGTTGATAAAGTCGATCAATCTTCAGGAAGAATTTCTGTTAATGTTTCCGTATTCGGTAGGATTACTCCTGTTGAAGTTAACGGGGAACAGGTTGAGAGAAAGAAATAGATTAAGTTCAAAGTCCTAAGTTTTACTTTACTTTGAACTTAAGACTTTGGACTAATAAAAGAAAGAGGTAGTTATGGCTAAATTAAAAGGTGTAACAAACGTTGTCAAACTTCAGTTACCTGCTGGAAAAGCAACCCCGGCACCTCCCGTGGGACCTGCACTAGGTCAAGCTGGAGTGAATATTCCTGATTTTTGTAAACAGTTTAATGCTAGAACAGCTGACCAACCTGGAATGATCTTCCCGGTTGTTATTAGCGTGTTTAAAAACAAGTCTTTTGTATTTGAAATTAAGACTCCTCCAGCAGCGGTTCTTATTAAGAAAGAGGCTAACCTTGCTAAAGGTTCTTCTGTTCCTAATAAGGATAAAGTTGGAAAGATTACTAAAGAACAATGCAAAAAAATTGCTGAATTGAAAGCAGAAGATTTAAATAGTTTTTCCCTTGAATCTGCTATGCGCATGATCGCTGGGACTGCAAGGAGTATGGGAGTATTAGTCGAAGACTAGTACTTGAGGAAAACAATATCTCAAATTGCAGGAGATTATAATCAAAGGAGAATAGTGGATGAAGAGAAGTAAACGCTACAGAGAAGCATTTTCAAAGGTTGATCGCCTAAATAGATATGACTTAGCAACAGCAATCAATTTGTTAAAGGAAGTTCCGGTAACAAAGTTTGATGAGACTGTTGAGATTCATATGAATCTTGGCGTAGATCCTAGAAAAGCTGATCAGCAAATTAGAAGCTCTCTTGTTCTTCCTCATGGAACTGGAAAACAAGTAAGAGTTTTAGTTTTTGCTGAAGGAGAAAAAGCAGACCAAGCTAAGGCAGCTGGTGCAGAATTCGTTGGTGTTGATGAGTATATAGACAAAATCACCAAAGATAGTTGGATGGAATTCGATACTGTTATTGCAACTCCAAATTTAATGGGTAAGATTGGTAGATTAGGTAGAGTATTAGGACCAAGAGGTCTTATGCCTAATCCAAAAGTCGGAACCGTAACAATGGATGTTGAAACAGCAGTAAGAGAAGCAAAATCTGGTAAAGTCGTATATAGGGTTGATAAATTTTCAAACATACATGTACCTGCAGGAAAATTAAGTTTTGACGCTGGGAATATCAGAGAGAATTTAATTACTATAATTGCAGCAATTTTGAAAGATAGACCTTCAACCGTGAAGGGTACATTTATCAAAAGTATGACATTGACCTCAACCATGGGCCCAGGTGTAAAACTTGATGTAGCCGGTGTAACCTTAGAAGCTAAATCATAGGAGAGGAAAATGGTACAACCTTATAAAAAGAATTTAGTAAGTGAAATTAAAGTGCGACTTGACAGTGCCAAAGCGATAGTCTTAGTAGATTATAAGGGAATAAATATTGAAGAAGTAGATGAACTTCGCAAGAGATTCAGAAATAATGGTGTTGATTATTTTGTTCAGAAGAACACATTAGTGAAGATAGCTTTAAATGAGTTAGGTATTACAGATTTAGATTCACATCTAGTCGGACCTACCGGTGTAGCTGTTTGTAAAAATGATGAGATATCTGCAGCAAGAGAGATGGCAAAATTCGTTAAAGAAGTAATGGAAGATAAGCCATTTCCAACATTTAAAGCTGGATTAGTTGATGGAGTTTTATATTTACAAGAAGATCTTAGTAAACTTTCAAAAATTCCGTCTAGAGATGAGTTGTTGGCTAAAATGTTTGGTAGCATGAAAGCCCCAATTTCAAGTTTCGTTCGATTAATCGATGCGATAGCTAAAAAAGACGTAGCACAAGCTGAATAAAAAAATATAATCATGGAGGAATACATGTCCGATAAAAAACAGCAAATTATTGATCTTGTAAAAGAGATGAGTGTAATGGAATTATCCGAATTAGTTACAGAAATGGAAGAAATTTTTGGTGTATCAGCAGCAGCTGCTGTTGCTGTAGCAGCAGGTCCTGCAGAAGCTGCAGAAGAACAAACAGAATTTGATGTTATTCTTGTAAGCGCAGGAGCCAAAAAGATTAATGTGATTAAAGCTGTAAGAGAAATCACCAAACTTGGCCTAAAAGAAGCTAAAGATATGGTAGATACAGCTCCACAAAAAGTTGCTGAAGGCATCACAAAAGAAGAAGCTGAAGCAATGAGAAAAACATTTGAAGACGCTGGTGCAACAGTAGAAGTCAAATAAAACAATTAGATACTAGTATAGATGGAAGTGAGCCATTAGGCTCATTTCCCTATTTTATTTTTAAATATATTAGATAACCAGTGTCGAAATCAAAAAAGTAGAGAACATAAACTTATAATGGTTTCGTTTTTTGTTACAAAAAACAACAGTCGATCTTTAATCTATGAACATTATAAAGGAGTGGGCTTTTGAAAAAGTTCAAAAGTTATTCCAGAATATCCAAGAAATTTATTGAGTTGGGAATACCTCAAGTAGAAGTACCAAATCTTCTATCAATGCAGGTAGATTCTTTTGAGGATTTTATCCAAAAAGATGTTCATCCGCAACAAAGAACAAATTTCGGATTGCAAGCTGTTTTTGAGAATTTATTTCCCATCACAGACCCTAAAGAAAACTACGAGTTAGAATTTGTAGAATACCGAATCTTAAAAGAAAAATATTCAATTGATGAATGTATTGAAAGAAATTTATCGTACCAAGTTCCCTTAAAAATTAAATTAAGATTAAAAGTCTATGAAGTAGAAGAAGACGAGAGTTTTGATATTATCGTAGACAGTGTCGGTAGCAACAAAAATGACGTAAAGCAGTTTTTGATAACAGGTTTGAATTGGGATGAAGTTTCAGCTACAAATATACTGGAAGCAGTAGAAACAAATGAAGATACAAACAGGATAATAAATTCTTGTGATGAAGCTGAAGATGCAAAACAAATTCTTAACACCTTAAAAACTTTCGGAGTAACAGGAAGAATCCAAAAGAGGATTGATAAAACAAGAACTCTGAGAGATATAATGGAACAAGAAGTTTTCTTAGGTGATATTCCATTAATTACAGAACAAGGAACCTTTGTAATTAACGGAGCTGAAAGAGTCATTATATCGCAGTTACAACGCTCACCAGGTGTTTACTTCTCTGAAGAGAAGCACCCAAGTGGCAAGATGCTTATATCATCAAAAATTATTCCCTATAATGGTAGCTGGTTAGAATTTCATATTGATATACATGATGTAGTCTATGTTAATATTGACAAAAGAAGAAAACTACCGGTAACTATTCTTTTAAGATCTGTTGGGTATATTCCTGATAATTATGCAGAGATCCCAGAAGCTAGAGAGACTTTACGCTTATCTGATGAGAAAGGAAACGTTTCTTTAAAAGCTAAAAATTCTTATGCTTATGCAGATGTTTATGATCCTCGTGAAGGTCATGAAGGCAAGATAATAGTGAAAGCTAAAACTAAGCTCAATAACGAGCTGGTTGAAGAACTATTAAGTGCAGGTGTCATAGAAATTGACACAATTAATAATAAATATATCTCTACAGATACAGTTCTGAGAGAAAGATTCTATGACATAGAAGAGATACCAACAAAGAAAGCAGAGAAAAGATTCACTGCTTATGAAATAATTGGTCCAAAAGGTCAGTTGTTAGTTGAACCTAATACAGAAATAGATAAAGATATAATAACCGAATTAACTGATCTTGGTATCAATAGTGTAAAAGTTGTTTCTGAAGAATGTGACTTTAACAGAAAAATCCTTGAGAAAACTCTGTTAAAAGACCCAACAAGAAATCAAGAAGAAGCAGCTCAAAAGATTTATAGCTTAGTAAGACCAGGTGAAGATGAAGTGCCTATTGAAAATGCTATGGATCTCATCGACAAGATGTTCTTTAATTCAAAGAGATATAATCTTGGAAATGTTGGTAGACATAAACTTAATGCTAAATTGGACTTTGAACCTGATTATGGCACTAATGTTCTAACCCAAAGGGATTTCACTGAAATTATTCAGTATATGATTAGCATCTTCAAGGATGAAAAAGATGTTGATGATATTGATCACCTTGCAAACAGAAGAGTTAGAACAGTTGGTGAGTTATTGGAAGAACAGTATAAAACCGGTTTATCCATGATTGCCAGAATTGCTCTTGAAAGAATGGCTATAGCTAATCCTGATGAAGTTACTGTACATGATTTAATCAATAGTAATGCCTTGATTACAGTTATTGATTCATTCTTCCTAACTGGTCAGTTATCTCAATTCATGGACCAAACTAACCCGCTTTCAGCTCTTACTCATAAGAGAAGATTGTCTGCTTTAGGACCAGGTGGTTTAGCGCGAGACAGAGCAGGATTTGAAGTTCGTGATATTCACTATTCACATTACGGAAGAATCTGTCCAATTGAGACTCCTGAAGGACCAAGTATTGGACTTCTAAACTCTCCGGCGATATATTCTCGCATTAATAAGTTTGGCTTCTTAGAAACACCTTATATTAAGGTAGAAAATGGAGTTATTACAAGTAGAGTTGACTACTTAGATGCCCATGAAGAAGATAAGTATATTATTGCTCAACATGTCAATATAGATGATGATTTAGTAATAAAAGATAAATATATCTTTGCTCGTGAGAAAGATGAATATGTTAATGCTACTCCAGAGCAAATAGATTACTTAGATGTCTCACCACAACAGGTGGTATCTGTATCAGCAGCATTAGTTCCATTCTTGGAACATGATGATGCTAACCGTGCCTTGATGGGTTCTAACATGCAGAGACAATCTGTACCCTTGTTAAACCCTCAATCACCAATCATTGGTACAGGGATCGAGAAAATAGTAGCTCGTGAATCAGGGGCAGTTGTCTTAGCTCCATACAATGGTCAGGTAGCTGCTGTTACATCAGAGTATATTGATTTAAAACCAGATTTAGATTCTAATGATATAGACCTAATAACTGAAGAGAGAATTTATCTTAAGAAATACGTTAGATCTAACCAAGATACTTGTATTAACCAAAGACCTATAGTCGCGGTTGGAGATAAGGTCCAAAAAGGACAACCAATTTCTGACGGACCCGGTATTGAGGGAGATAGATTAGCATTAGGTACAAATATGGTCGTAGCTTTCATGCCTTGGTATGGCTACAACTATGAAGATGCTATTATCTTAAGTGAGCATGTGGCTCGTAAAGATACCCTAACTTCGATTTATATTGAAGAATTAGAAGTATTAGTAAGAGATTTAAAAAATGGAAAAGAGGAATTAGCAAGTGACATTCCAAACGTCCCTGTAAATTCTTTAAGAAACTTAGATAAATCTGGTATTATCAGAGTTGGTTCTGTTATCACAGCCGGTGATGTAATTGTTGGTAAAATTACTCCAAAATCGGTTGAGATTGATCCTTCTCCAGAAGAGAATTTGATGCGTGCTTTATTCGGTGATAGAGCTGGAGATTATACAAATAGTTCCTTGAAAGCAAAACCTGGAATGGAAGGTGTTGTTCTTGACGTTAAAGTATTCTCTCGTTACGAAGATATAATCGAATTTGAAGAAGACCACAAATCTCAAATTGCTAAACTAAAGAAAGATAATATTGAAAGAAAGAAGAAAATTGAAAGCTTTAAGAAAGATAAACTTAGTGAACTTCTTATTGGCCAAGTGGCAAAGAATATTGTAGATTCTAAAGATGGTAGATTCTATATTATATCTGGTAAAAAAATAACAGCCTCTGACTTAGAAAAAATTAATTTCACTAGAGTTAATTTAGATGTCGAAATGGTTGCAGATCCAGATAAATATAGAGAAATCTACAAAACCGTAGCTCTCAAAGTTAACGAAGCTATGGAAGAGTCTGAAAATATCTATAAAAAATCTAGAGATAGAATCAAACATGGTGATGAACTTCCTTATGGAGTTCGCAAAATGGTTAAAGTCTATATTGCTAAAAAACGTAAGATCCAAGTCGGTGATAAGATGGCAGGAAGACATGGTAACAAAGGTGTTATCTCTATCGTTGCCCCAATTGAAGATATGCCATTCTTAAGTGATGGTACTCCAGTTGATATCGTCTTAAACCCACTAGGTGTTCCTTCACGTATGAATATTGGACAGATCATGGAGACTCACCTTGGTATGGCAGCCAAAACTTTAGGTTTCTACGTAGAAACTCCTATCTTTGATGGTGCCAAAATTGAAGATATTGAAGCAGAACTTAAGGAAGCTAACCTACCTACAGATGGCAAGCAAGTCTTGTATGATGGCAAAACTGGTGAACCTTTCAAAGAGAGAGTTACAGTCGGTGTAATGTATATGATGAAGTTGAATCACTTAGTTGCAGATAAGATGCATGCTAGGTCAACCGGACCATACTCACTCATTACCCAACAACCTCTAGGTGGTAAAGCTCAACACGGTGGACAACGTCTTGGAGAGATGGAGGTATGGGCTCTTGAAGCTTATGGTGCAGCTCATCTCTTAGAAGAGATGCTGACTATCAAATCAGATGATGTGGATGGAAGAACAAATGCTTTCAAAGCGATAACCAATGGACAGAATCCACCTGCTCCTGGCACTCCTGAATCATTTAATGTCTTAATTAGTGAATTAAAGTCTCTTGCTTTTGATATAGAGTTCTTGAAAGATGAGTAGAAATCGTTGGAACAGAAACGGAGGATTTCTCAGTGAATAGAAATATTAAACGAGAAAAGAAAATAGAAAATTATGATGCCGTACGGATTAGAATTGCCTCTCCTGACGCAATAAGATCTTGGTCTTATGGAGAAGTTGTAAAACCTGATACTTTAAACTATCGTACTCTAAAACCAGAGAAAGATGGTCTATTTTGTGAAAGAATATTCGGACCAGAAAAGGATTTTGAATGCTCTTGCGGAAAGTATAAGAAAAAAAGATTTGCCGGCACAATTTGTGATCGTTGCGGAGTTGAAGTTACCTCTTCGCGAGTAAGAAGAACTAGAATGGGACACATAGAATTAGCTGTTCCTGTAGCTCATATCTCATTTGTTAAGAGTGCACCAAGTAAAATTGGAACTCTCTTAGGACTAACCATAGGAAACTTAGAGAAAATCTTAGTCTATGAATCTTATGTTGTCTTAAATCCGGGAGAACAAGATTATCAGGTTGGAGAATTAATCGATACTGAAGAGTTCTATGAAGTTCGTGATCAAGTATCACGCGACCCAAATTTCTCTGCTAAAATCGGTGCTGAAGCTGTCAAAGATATGCTTAAAGCTCTTAATCTTGATGATATTGCTGCTGATTTAAGAACTAGGATCAAATGGGAAACATCAACTATGCGTAAGCAGAAGATGATCAAACGTCTCAAGATTGTAGAAGCTTTCAGGCAATCAGGCAACAAACCGGAATGGATGATTTTAGAAGTATTACCAGTACTTCCTCCTACATTGAGACCTTTAGTTCCTCTTGATGGCGGGAGATTTGCTACAGCAGACTTCAATGATTTGTATAGAAGAGTAATTACTAGAAATAATAGATTAAAAGGTCTAATCGAAATTCGAGCACCCGAGGTAATTCTTAGAAATGAAAAAAGAATGCTTCAGGAAGCTGTCGATGCTTTAATAGATAATTCTAAGAAAGCAAGACCAGTTAAAGGAAGAGGAAACAGAGCCTTAAAGAGTCTTACAGATCAACTTAAAGGTAAACAAGGTCGTTTCCGTCAAAATCTTCTTGGTAAACGTGTAGATTATTCCGGTCGTTCAGTTATCACTGTTGGACCACACTTAAAAATCTACGAAATGGGCTTACCAAAAGAGATGGCTGTTGAACTCTTCAAACCTTTCATTATCGAAAGATTAGAAAAGATGGGAACAGCTGAAAAGACTAAAACTGCTAAGAAAATGGTTGAGAAAAAACAACCTGAAATTTGGAAGATTTTAGAAGAAGTTGTAAGAGATTATCCTGTTATGCTTAACAGAGCTCCTACTCTACATAGATTAGGTATTCAAGCCTTTATGCCTGTCTTAACAGAGGGTAAATCTTTGCAATTGCATCCAATGGTATGTACACCATTTAATGCTGACTTTGACGGTGACCAGATGGGTTGTTATATCCCTCTATCTCAAGAAGCTCGCATGGAAGCTCGTGTCTTGATGTTATCTTCAAGAAACTTGTTACTTCCTGCCAGTGGACGTCTAGCTATGGCTCCATCTCAAGATATTGTTTTAGGCTGCTTCTATTTAACCATGGAAGGAACTCCTGAACCTAAAGACGAACAAGAGATTGCTAAACTCAAGTGGTTCGGTAGTACTGACGAATTAGTTAACTACTACGAACAAGATGAGATGCTCTATGACCAGAAAAGAGATACTGAAGAAAATAGATTAGTTGATGTTCAACATAGAACATTGAACCTTCATACTTGGATCAGGATCAAGATTAAAGGGAAATGGTATGTAACTACGGTTGGAAGAGTTTTATTTAATACAGCGCTTCCAGAAACTATTCCTTTCCAGAATAAAGTCTTTGATAAAGGTTCTTTAAATGACCTATCAATGGAATGCTTCCATAAAGTAGGACAATGGGAAACTGCTATCTTCTTAGATAAAATGAAAGATACAGGTTTCAAATACGCTACGCGTGGTGGAATCACTTTCAGTTTTGGAGATATCATTGTTCCTCAAAAGAAATATAAAATCATTGAAGATACCCAAAAAGTAGTCGATGAAATTACTGATACCTATAACATGGGTATCATCACTGACAGTGAAAGATCTTCACGTGTTGTGGATAGCTGGAAAATGGCTACCGAAGAAGTTACTGATAGTTTAATGGAAGAACTAAAAGTAAGTGAAGGTGGATACAACTCAATTTATATGATGTATCTATCTGGTGCCCGTGGTAGTAAAACACAGATTAAACAGCTCGGTGGTATGCGTGGTCTAATGGACAAGCCTTCAGCCAAAGGTGGTGGAAACGAAGTTATTGAAACACCTATTAAATCTAACTTTAAAGAAGGTTTAAGTGTTTTAGAATTCTTCATCTCTACTCACGGATCAAGAAAAGGACTTGCCGATACTGCTTTAAAAACAGCTGGTGCAGGTTACCTTACCAGAAGATTAGTTGACGTTGCTCAAAATGCTATGATTGTAGAAGATGACTGCGGAACTATTGATGGTATTGTCATGTCAGCTTTGAAAGAAGGAAACGAAGTAATTGAATCCTTAAGAGATAGAATTACCGGAAGAACAGCTGTTGATGATGTAGAAGATCCTCGCACCGGAAAAACTATTGTTTATGGTGGAGAAGAGATTACTGCTGAAATGTCTCACACAATTCAAAAACATGGTGTTTTAAGTGTTAGAGTTAGGTCAGTATTAACATGTCAATCAGAGAAAGGTATCTGTGCAAAGTGTTATGGTATAAACCTTTCAACCCATAAACCGGTTGCAGCAGGAGAACCTGTTGGTATAATTGCTGCCCAATCTATCGGTGAACCTGGAACTCAGCTAACCCTTAGAACTTTCCATATCGGTGGAACCGCTTCAACTGATGTTGATTCAGCTTCTGTTGATGCAAAAAATGATGGATATATCAAATTTGAGAATGTCCAGTTTGTTGTAAATAACCTTGGTCAAATGATTTCATCATCTCACTTAGGAAAACTTTACATTGTGCCTGAACCAGATTCTGAGTTAATCCTAGAAGAGTATAAAGTTGAATATGCTGCGATTATCGAAGTTAAAGACGGGCAAAAAGTTGTAACCGATACTAAATTATTCTCTTGGGATCAGTATAATAATACTTTGATTTCTACTGTTAAAGGTGTTCTCTATTATGATAACTTTGTAAAAAATGTTACCTATAAAGAAGAATTCAATGATTTAACAGGATCAAAAGAAATTACTATAATTGAATCCAAAGATAGAATTCAACCACAGTTTAAGATTGAAACTGAAGATGGTCAAACAAATTTAGTCCCTCTTCAAACAGGCTTAAATGTGTTAGTTGATAATGAACAAACTGTCCAAGTTGGTCAAAAGATTGGTCAGACATCTCGTGTTACTATCAAGCAAGGTGATATTACAGGTGGTCTTCCACGTGTAGAAGATCTGTTTGAAGCAAGAATTCCTAAAGATAAAGCTGTTATCTCAGAAATTGAGGGTAGAATCTCAATCGGTAATTTAAAGCGTAATGGTCGTGATATTTTTATCACCCCACCTACAGGAATCTTTGCTCTTGAAGATGGTATAATGCAAGCTGTTGATGATTTACCTTTGATATCATCCAGCAATATTATCAAATCTGGTAACGAAACATTGTCTCCGGTAACCGGACATATCACTGCAATAGAGATAGCTAATAAACTAGTAAAAGTTTCTATTAAAGATGATGAAGGTAATATGAGTTATGTTGAGTGCGAAGATGGTATTGATATCGGACTATTGACTTATGTTGGTCAAAGAATTCAAAAGAATGATGCAATTGCCGGTTCAAAAACTTATGCTCCTACTATTAGAGTTATTCCTAATGATGGTGTTAAAGCTAAAAGTGCCGGGAAAGTAGTCAAAATTGAAAAGACAAGTAATGGTTTTGAAGTTACATTTGAACCAAAATCTACTCGTAAAGTAGGAGTGGATGTATATAACATTGATAACATGCATAAACCATTCAATCTTCTTGGAAGCAATGTGAAGAAGGGCGATGTCTTAGGTGGATATATTCATTATATCACATCAGGACAAGAAGCTATCCTTGCCAGTGGAACCAAAGTTACTAGTGGTCAAGCTTTGGCTGGTAGAAACCATGTTATTCCTATTGGTAAAAGAATCATTATTCACGAAGGTGATAATGTTAATTCTGGTACAGCCCTCTGCGATGGTCCTATTGATCCTCACGATATTCTTAGAATTCGTGGTATCAAAGAAGCTCAAAAGCTTATTTTGGACGAAATCCAAGAAGTTTATCGTAAACAAGGTGTTAAAATCGATGATAAACACATCGGTGTGATTGTAAGACAGATGTTCAAGAAAGTCAAAATTCTTGATCCTGGTGATACCTATTTCCTTGAAGGTGATACAATTGATAAGCTTACAGCTATGAAAGAAAATGCTAAACAAGAAGTCATAGGTGGCAAAGGTGCTACATTCGAACAACTTCTTCTTGGTATAACTAAAACTTCTTTGTTGACAGAATCATGGCTTTCTGCAGCTTCGTTCCAAGAGACTACTAAGGTCTTAACTCAAGCTGCTGTTGAAGGCAAAGTTGATAACTTAGAAGGTCTTAAAGAAAGCATAATTCTTGGTCACAAAATACCTGTTGGTACTGGCTCTAAGTTCTATACCAACAAGATTAAGGAATTAGAAAGAGTCGGCAAAACGGTTGCCGAAATGGTTGAGCAATTAGCTCACAAAACAGATAACGAGTCAGATGATGACTTGTTAAATTTTTAAAAAAAAAGACGGAGGTAGATTGTGCCTACAATTAACCAGTTAATCAGAAAAGGAAGAAAATCGGTTGAAAAGAGAAAAAACAACCGCGCATTAAATGAGTGCCCACAAAGAAGGGGTGTTTGTACAAGAGTATATACAACAACACCTAAGAAACCTAACTCAGCGTTACGTAAAGTAGCTCGTGTACGTTTATCAAATGGTATTGAAGTAACTGCTTATATTCCAGGAGAAGGACACAACTTACAAGAGCATTCACTTGTATTAGTTCGTGGTGGTCGTGTTAAGGATTTACCTGGTGTGAGATATCACATCGTGCGTGGATCATTAGACTGTTCAGGTGTTGAAAACAGAACTAACTCTCGTTCTAAATATGGAACAAGACGACCAAAGAAAAAATAGGAGTAAATTATGCCAAGAAAACGCAAAGCCATAGAAAGAACAGTGTTACCAGATCCAAAATATAATGATGTAATACTTAGTAAATTTATTAACGGTGTCATGGGTGATGGAAAAAAATCAATTGCTGAAAAGATAGTTTATGGAGCATTTGATATTATTGAACAAAAAATGAAAAAAGACCCACTTGAAGTTTTTAGAGAAGCTTTAGTAAATGCAAGACCGCTTGTTAAAGTAACTTCACGTCGTGTCGGTGGTACAAACTACCAAGTACCTGAAGAAGTTAATGAAAAAGCCGGTAGAGCTATTGCTTTTAGATGGATCATCTCAGTTGCTCGTAATCGTAATGAAAAGAATATGAGAGACAAGTTAGCTGCTGAGTTAATGGCTATCTATAAAAAAGAGGGTGCCACTATCAAGAAAAGAGAAGATACCCACAAAATGGCTGAAGCTAACAAAGCTTTTGCCCACTTAAGATTCTAAGTAATTAGATATATATTCAGCGGAAGAGTTAAATCTTCCGCTTTTTTTTTGCGTAAATTTTTCTACCCTTATTTTCGCGATTAGCCAAATTCTTTTTTGTGCTCTTTGTGCCTTAGTAATGAAAAATCAAACAAACTAACCTATCCACTAATTACACTAATTTCACTAATTAAGATTTTTTTGGGCTCTCTCTCAAGTAGAGTGGGTAGCTGACAAATTTAAGTATCCAAATGCTTGCAAAACCTTTAACCTGAAATACACAAAATCTTTATAACCATAAGC
>JAEKNW010000332.1 GCA_016838885.1 Candidatus Cloacimonadota bacterium | reverse complement strand
ACTATATTCTTTTGCAAAAGTAACTTCCATAATTCTTCCGAATATATATATTATATGCGTCCGAATTCTGTAAGTTATTTTGCTAAAAGAATCTGCACTCTTCTCTAAAGCTCTACTGCACCATTCGGGTTTAAGATTTTCCTAGCTTTCAAGCTTGGAGCTAGCGGGAACGCCCGCATTCCGACCAGGGGCTTCCAGCTGTCCGACAGGAAGCAAAAGGCTTTTTATAAAGAAAAATCAGTAATTAGAGATTTTTTTATTGACATATTAGCAATTCTTATTATATTGATAATAATATTCGAAACAAAAGGAGATATCTGCTTGTTTGGAATTTAAAAAAAAGTTCCTAAAATCCTGAGATTAAGGTAAATACTAAATTCAAGGGATGGAGAAAAAGAGAAAGATAATTATAGGATAATTATATATTCGCTCCGTCCTGAAAACGGAGTTTTTTTTATGGAAAAAAAAGTTAGAACTGTAACGATTACTGTCCATGACAGAGAGAAATCTTTTCAGCAAGTTTCAACTATACTACACGATTTAGCAGATAGTATCATGTTAAGAGTTGGCTATCCTATGCCAGATCAAAACATATCTATCATCTTCATTATTATCCAATTAACAAATGACGAATTAGGGGCATTCACCGGAAAATTAGGACAAATCCCCTCCGTCAACGTTAAATCAACAAGTTTAAAAATATAAAAAAAAATAGAGGTAAAAATGTTAAAAATTGATACTAAGGGTCTAAAGTCCTTTATCCCTGAAGAAGAGATATTTGAGTTATTAGAAAAAACTAAGAATCCCAGTAAAAGCAGAGTTCAAGAGATAATTGCTAAATCACTGGATAAAAACAGATTAAGTCCGGAAGAAACTGCAACATTAATTAATTGTGAAGATCCAGAACTTATTCAAGAGTTATTTAAGGGGGCACGAGCTTTAAAAGAGAAAATCTATGGTAACAGAATAGTATTGTTTGCTCCACTGTATGTCGGCAATGAATGCGTAAATGATTGTGCTTATTGTGGTTTTAGAATTTCTAACAAAGAGACTCACCGAAATACTCTAACTATGGACCAACTTGAAGAAGAAGTTAGAGCCCTTGAATCACGTGGCCATAAGAGGCTTATCATGGTTTATGGGGAACATCCTATGTACTCTCCTGAATTTATAAGAGATACTGTCCTAAAAACTTACGAAACAAGGGAAGGGAAAGGTGAGATTCGCCGAGTTAATATTAATGCAGCACCTCTAGATATTGAGGGATTCAAAACTGTTAAATCTGCCGGAATCGGTACTTATCAAATTTTCCAAGAAAGCTATCACCAAGAGTCTTATAAGAAATTTCATCCTTCAGGACCTAAAAGCAACTATCTCTGGCGTCTTTATGGCTTAGATAGAGCTATGCAGGCTGGGATAGATGATTTGGGAATCGGGGCTTTGATGGGCTTATTTGATTGGAGATTTGAAGTGATGGGGCTTCTCTACCATACTATTCACTTAGAAAATACTTTCAATATTGGACCTCATACCATCTCATTCCCTCGCATAGAACCTGCTCATAATACAGCAATTACAGAAGAACCACCTTATGCTGTTTCAGATGATGATTTTAAGAAATTAGTTGCTATTCTACGTTTAGCTGTCCCTTATACCGGCTTAATTCTTACTGCCAGAGAACCTATAGCTATTAGAAATGAAGTAATTGGATTCGGTGTTTCACAGATAGATGCAGGGTCCAGTATCGGCATTGGCGATTATTCCCATAAAGATGAAGAGAGCTTCAAGAAGAGTCAGTTTGTCTTAGGTGATCAACGCTCCTTGGATGATGTAATCAGAGAATTAGCAACTCATGGCTTTTTACCATCTTTTTGTACAGCTTGTTATCGCTTAGGAAGAACTGGAGAACATTTTATGGAGTTTGCTATCCCAGGATTTGTTAAGAAATTCTGTACTCCTAATGCTATTTTAACAGTGTCAGAGTATGTTCATGATTATGGTTCTGAAGAGACTATCAAGGCTGTTACTGCCCGGATTCATAAAGAGCTTGAAGATTTTGAAGATGAAAAAGTAAAATTAGAGCTAAAACAAAAGCTGGAAAGAGTGGCAAATGGTGAACGAGATCTTTACTTTTAGATTAACATATCCCGAAGGGATAAAAATAGGATAGCCCAGGGTCCCATTTTTCTTAGAAAAATTGACCCTGGGTAATGAGGCTACCACAGAGATATTACCCTGTAAGGGTTTAATAAAAGTATAAATAATGTATATAATAAGTCTTTGGTATATAAGATTTTATTTAACCCTTTCAGG
>JAEKNW010000331.1 GCA_016838885.1 Candidatus Cloacimonadota bacterium | reverse complement strand
GGACGCATATAATATATATATTCGGGAGAATTATGCAAGTTACTTTTGCAAAAGAATATAGTGCTATTCTCAAAGATCTACTGCATTATTTGGGTTAAAAAAAACAACAAATCATTGGGACTAGCAAAGGTCATTTCAGCCCCTGATTCAACTAACTCTTTTTTTGATCGGAAACCCCACTCAGCTCCTAATCCTGTAAAACCACAATTAGTAGCAGTCTGCATATCAATATCAGAATCCCCCACTAAGAAGACTTCTTCCGGCTTAAGCTTAAGATAATTGACAATTTTCATTCCTCCCGCAGGATCAGGTTTAGGTGGAATTGCATCTACATTACCTTTAACTAAAGCAAAATTAATCTTAGGAAAGTAAAAATCTACCACAATTTGGCAAAATTCTTCTGGTTTATTTGAAAGAACTGAAATTGGAATATTTACAGAATTCAAATACTCCAACAGCTCCTTAATCCCTTGATATGGCTGAGTAAACTTATTCCAACTTTCGTGATAATCTTGATTGAAAAGTTCTCTATAACGAAGAAGAGTAGTCTCATCACGCATATTCTCCGGTAAGACTCTCCTACACAATTCAGTTAGGCCTGCACCAACGAAACCATAATATTCAGACACAGAATGAGGAGCTAATCCCATTGATTCCAAAACTCTGTTCATCGAGTTTGCAATATCAAGAATCGTATCTACTAAAGTCCCATCTAAATCAAATATTACTGCTTTATAGTTTATCATTATATCAAACTCCAAAATATTATTAACACAAATTATTAATGAGATATTTAAGGTCAAGCTTTTTGTACAAGTGCTTGGGCAAGCAAAAAAATGTAGGCTGTGATGAGCACTGAATGAGGCAGTAGAACCTTGAAATATTTACAAAGAACTACTGCCTTTTTTGTGTCTTAGTTAGTGATTTGATTTAAGATGTCTGTTTTAGTCAATAGAAGATTGAAAACAATCTTTAATATCGCATGGATAATGATTCTTTCAAGTTCTTCATTGATAAAGGGAATATCTACCTTAGCATTAATACGATCTGTTAAATATTGAATTAATTCATCATTGAACTGATCGTTTCCTTTACGGGAATTACTTAACACATCTGTGAAAAATAAATCATTCATCTTTTTACCTCCTTTTTGTTTTTTTACCCGAATGGTGCAGTTGAGCTTTAGGGAAGAGTGCAGATTCTTTTAGCAAAATAACTTACAGAATTCGGACGCACATAATATATATATTCGGGAGAATTATGGAAGTTAGTTTTGAAAAAGAATATAGTGCTATTCCCAAAGATCTACTGCATTATTTGGGTTTAAAGATTAAAAATTGGACTTAGTGGTGAAAACACTATAAATCCAACACTTGTTATTGAAATTAAATAATATAATAGGTGTTTATGTTCCTGACGGTGCAATTTAAGTTGTGTATCAATATTATTCATCTTATCCCAAAGTTTTAATAAATCAAGATTTTTCATTTCTTTTCTCCTATAATAAATTTTTTGATTAAATTTTTAACCCGAATGGTGCAGTAGAGCTTTAGTAATACTTCGCTAATACATTATACATAGCTTACTACTTCGCTAAAGCTATGTAGTATGTATAAGCGAAGTAGAAAGCTACGTATCACAGGCGAAGAGTGCAGATTCTTTTAGCAAAATAACTTACAGAATTTGAAGGCATATAATATATATATTCCTGAAAATTTTGGAAGTTACTTTTGCAAAAGAATATAGTGCTATTCTCAAAGATCTACTACATTATTTGGGTTTAACCCTTCACTTATATATAGGGTCCACTTTTTCGAAAATGTCCCGGTTTTTGAAAAATAGTTGAAAATATTTTGGTTTCAATATTTACAATAGCATCCTTGTATTATGTTATAGATATAATTAATTTAACCAGAATGATTAAACCAGAATGATGCAGCAGAGCTTTAGAGAAGAGTGCAGATTCTTTTAGCAAAATCCCCCTCTTTGAGGGGGACACAGGGGGTGCATCCATAAAAGGCATATAATATATATATTCCTGAAAATTATGGAAGTTACTTTTGCAAAAGAATATAGTGCTATTCTCAAAGATCTACTGCATTTTTTGGGTTTAAGCTCCAGAGGAGCGAAACCTTTGTAGAATAATATGTAAACATCTTCTGCGGGATCGTGGGCGTTCCCGCCCGCACCAAGCTTTTCCAAGCTTGGTTGTGGAAGCAAGGGTGCTTCCACTCCATGCCAATTGTTGCCAGAATGTAACCAAGCTACAAATCTCTTGCTAGCTGAAGCGAGGGGATATGGACTGGGGGCATCTTGCCGCCAGATTTCACCAAGCTTTTCC
>JAEKNW010000330.1 GCA_016838885.1 Candidatus Cloacimonadota bacterium | reverse complement strand
TAAAAGGATTTTATGGTGATAATAAATATTAATTATTAGAATATTATCTAACCTAATATGATATTATGTTTTAGTGTATTAATGAAAAATACTATAAAAGTTGAGCCATTTATTGAGTAGATAAAAGCAGAATAGTACTATAGACACAAACTTCCAATCTGTGAAAAAGAAGAAATATTTGTGATAAAGGTCGATTATATAATAAATATATTAAACTCTTACAGGGTAAAAACCCTTCTGCAACATCATAACCCAGGGTTGCAATCCCTTTAGGATTTTACCCTGGGTTAAATTATTAATCCCCTCTGGGGATATAAGACCTATCCCTTCTGGATTATGTCTTATTTTGCTAAAATAATCCCAGATGATGTAGTAGAGCTTTAGTGAAGAGTGCAGATTATTATAGCAAAATAACTTACAGAATTTGAAGGCATATAATATATTTATTCAAGAAAATTATGTAAGTTACTTTTGCATAAGAATATAGTGATATTCACAAAGATCTACTGCATTGTTTGGGATAATACTATCAATAGTAACTTATAATCCGTAAACTACTGTACATATTTAATCTCCTATTTTATTTGTTAAGATTCACATGGTCTTCAGGAATCAAAAGTGAGCCTTCGCTATATGCTAGAAATGGTTCCTCCTGATGCTCGATATTTAACTTTTTACTGCGTAGTTTTGAATACTTTTCTACATCATTGGCAATGGAAACAGAATTAAAGTGGTCTATTGCTTCCGCATCAGCATTTAAAAGATAGGCTGTATGTAAACTAATTTTATCATCCTTTTCTTTATCTCTTTCTGGGACAAATAAGAATGAATTTAGATTAAATTGCTTACACCAGTTTTTCCCAAACTCTTTTAATCTATTTAAGCCTGCTTCAGAAGAAACAGTGTCATTAGTATGGACATTATAAACTATATATATAGTCTCAAAAAAAGTACCGGTTGCCCCAGTCCCACCATAGTTCCAAAGTCCAATGACAGGAGTGAACATAAAACCACTTTTACCTATTTGCTCAAGAAGATCATCTATATTGTTTTTCATAGTTTTAAGCCAATGGTTGGCAATTAGATAATAACCAGCATTGGGTTTCCCATAAAATGGTGCGATGATTATATATCCATTCTCTTTGTAGCCTTTCATCATAAGTTTTAACTTCTTTTCACTTAAATCTTTCATCTCTACCATAGTTGCTTTTGATGTTTGTGTTGAAAGATTATTGTTAAGAAATTCTTTTACTTCTCTGCAGTTATTATTCATAGTGTCTTTACCTTGAGTTCTCAAATCTTCTAATGTTCTGTTTTTCATTTTTTCTCCTGTGTTTTAACCTGGATAGTGCTATACACAAAGTTATACTGCATTATTTGTGATAAACGCCTATCTTGGGCTGTCTTTTCTAAAGTAATTTTAGTAGGCTTTTTCATAAAACTTTTTTGAAATTTCATAGATCTCATCTCTTGGTAATCAGGTTTTACCATAACTTTCCAACCCTTAGGAGTATGTTGATGCTGAGAAATAACCTCCTGATGCTTCAAGTGATAGCCCAATAACTCCTTTTGCATTTGAAATTCAAAACTCTCCTTGCTTACTCCATAATCTGCATAGACAAAACTATGAACATTACCAGCCAAGTACTTAATTGGATAACCGTCAGCTTTACAAGAAGGATAGTAGAGTGAATTCTCTAAGATATTGGTGATATAAAAGCTTAGCTCATCTGCCAATAACGGATCAGGAATTTCCCTGGCTTTAATTTCTTGTATCATCCCACCTCCACAGTTTCAGTATTAATTGTTATTATTCTTATCTCTTTACCTAAACTCTCAGCTATCTTGAGGGAACTAGCAGTTCCCCTTGATTTACCATCCCAAAAGGCTATACAAATATCACAGTTACTAATTATCTCCTTGTTTCTAATTATTCCACTGCCCTTACCGTATGATGCCCAATTTGGGAAAAATATCGTAATAGGTAAACCTCTCTTCATTGCATATTTCTCTGCACAAGCATCTGCGCCTTTAGCTCCACCAGAGATAATATGGGTAATTTCTACTATTTCATCTAAAACCTTTGCTACTTTTCTGCAATCTACAAAACTTCTACTTCCAATAACAGCAGTTTTCATATTATCATCCTTTATAAATTTATAACATATCTTTATATGACAAATATATAGAATAAGTTTTTTCGTCAAGTAATATTATTTATAGTTAAAATGTTAAACCTTTAAATAGCTTTATAAAAGGATTTTATGGTGATAATAAATATTAATTATTAGAATATTATCTAACCTAATATGATATTATGTTTTAGTGTATTAATGAAAAATACT
>JAEKNW010000329.1 GCA_016838885.1 Candidatus Cloacimonadota bacterium | reverse complement strand
GCTAGTTAAAGCGAGGGGATATGGACTGGGGGCATCTTGCCGCCAGATTTTCACCAAGCTTTCCAAGCTTGGTTGTGGAAGCAAGGGTGCTTCCACTCCATACCACTTGTTGCCAGAATGTAACCAAGACAGAATGAAAAAATTCTCCCAGTCTCCCTTTCTCCCCGTCTTTTCGCGATTAGTGAAAAATAATTCGTGTAATTCGTGAAATTAGTGGATAGACTTTCTTTCTTTTTTTGAACACCCCGTCATCTTCGATGCCACCCCTCTTGGAAACATTTGCTAGAGCAAATGAAGAGGGGACTTAAGGCATACGGGCTCATACTCTGTGTCCATTTTAACAAAATAATTCGTGGATGAAAAATTCTCCCCGTCTCCCTTTCTCCCCGTCTCCCCGTCTTTTCGCGATCAGCGAAAAATCCTCTTCTTTATGCCTTTGTGGTGAAAAATTCTCTCCGTCTTTCCCCATCTATCAAAATCTAACTATCCACAACTTATCCACACGTCAATAAATAATCCTTTTCTTAGTTAAACAAATCTTCCATTTCCTTCAAAAATAACCATTTAGACAACAAGATATAAAAGCAGGATAAATAGCGTAAAATAAAGCTTTTTAAACTTCTACACACTAGTGGATAAGTATTTGTGAATAAGTAAGGATAAGTAGAGAAGTAAAAGATTTACCTACACACCACTGTGTATAAGGAGGTATAACTTCTTCACTTATACACAAGTTACCCTCAATGACAATACTAGTTAAGAATAATATTTTGCAGATTCTTATAATTTCTCTTGACGAGTTATCCATATATCCACACACTCTACTACTAATACTAATTAATAAAAAGAAAAGGTAATATAATATGTATTTAATGATTAAGAGAGTCTTGTTTTGGGTGAGTTTAACACTATTAATTTTTGGCTGTACTGATAAAGAAAACCAGATTGGGATAACCCAATCAGAATTGCATCCTATAGCAGGTCAGATAAATTCACTTACTGATGAATTTAGTTTTAGAGATGAAGTTTCTGTCAATGGAGAAAACTACAAACTTCTTGTAAGTAATACTCAAGAGATTGAATCACAAGCTCTTGTTTCTTTTGCTTATCTTCCTGATAAGGTTGAATATATTAATAATGCTACTCTAACACTCTATTCTGATCTCAAACCTTACGGTGAAATGGAATTCAAACTTATGAGATTAGAGCAAGATTATTTAGAATCTCAAGCAAATTGGGACCAAGCCAGCGAAGGTGTAGTTTGGGAAGATTCATTAAAATTTATCTCTGATACTCCTTCCGTTACCTATATCGATACTATAGCTACTACTATAGATTCTTTAGTCTTTGATCTTTCTGAAGAAGAAATATTAACCTGGACCCAAAATGACCTTTCACTCTTATCATTCATTATTTATACTGAATCTGATAATTATATAGAAATCTACTCATCTGAACACTCTAGAAATCCTACCCTTAAATTTAATTATAAGCTTATTAGTGATGCTTCAGAATTAGAAGATAGAGAATATGATAGAAGTGCTTTTAAAGATACCTATATCGTGAATGATAAAGAAGGTGCAGACCAAACTTGGGCTAATACCCTGGAAATCAGTAATATGCTACCTATTAAAACTTATTTTAAATTTGATGTAGACCCTACTGATTTGGTAAATCAAGAAGGGCAAGAACTTACAGATTTCCAAAAAGACCACTTAACTGTTAATAATGCTTATGTTCGATTTTATATTAATAAAGCAGAAAGCTCCTTCTTTGGCGCAACCAGAGCTATTTCTCTGACTCCTTATAGAGTTAAAATAGATGTTACAGAAGCTGCTATCATAGACAATGATAACCTAGAATATCTTATTAATACCGGAACTTCTGTAGCTACTATTGTGGCAGACCCGGATTCAACCCAATACATCGATGTGAAAATTACCCCTATCTTGCAAGGTATTATCTCAGGAGAAAAAGAAAATTACGGGATTGTGCTGAGATCAACTAACCAATCACGCAACTTCGACTCGATTAAACTTTATGGAAAAGATGAAGCGGATGAGAACTTGAGACCTAAAGTGAAATTTGTGTATACTCTGCCAATGGAAGATTAATCTATCCACTGATTACACGAATTACACGAAGAAGAAGATCCTTAACACAGAGTTACACAGAGGTGAAGAGGAGTTTCACAGAGTTTAAGAGAAGAAAAAAGAAGAGCTTCCACACGAATGAACTCGAATTAAAACGAATTAACACGAATTATTTTGTGAATGGAAACAGAGCTTGAGCCCGTAGGTCTTAAGTCCCCTCTTCATTTGCTCTAGCAAATGTTTCCAAGAGGGGTGGCATCGAAGATGACGGGGTGTTTAAGTCTTGCTTCGC
>JAEKNW010000328.1 GCA_016838885.1 Candidatus Cloacimonadota bacterium | reverse complement strand
TGTGTTTTGCAATTAAAATGTTAACACTAAGCGGTTTAAAAAGTTACCACTAACTGTTAACGTTAGACAAGGCATTATTCATTCGATAATTACTTCCTGTAAAGATAACAACATGACCATGATGGATTATTCTATCTAAGATCGCTGTTGTTATTTTTTTGTCCATGAATATGCCAACCCATTTTGAAAACTCTATATTTGTTGTGATTATTAAGCTTTTACGTTCATAACAATCTGCTATTACCTGAAAAAAGAGTTCGGCGCCTCGTTCTCCAAGGGGAACATACCCTAGCTCATCTAAGATAATCAAATCAAATTTCTTTAATTTTTTTAAATATTTACCTAAATTACCAGTTTCTCTCGCTTCTAAAAGTTCTGAAATAAGTGTAGGAACTTTAAAGAACCTAACACTTTTACCGTGATTACAGGCTTCAAAGCCTATTGCAGTAGCTAGATGTGTTTTACCTCTTCCAGATCCTCCATAAAAAATTAAGTTTTCATTTTTTTCGATAAAGCTACCAGTTTTTAATTTGTGCAAATTTAAAGTTTCAGGGAGATCAAGCTCTTTAGAATCAAAATTTTCAAAAGTTTTTAATATTTCAAATTTAGCATCTCTTATGCGACGATTTTTTCTTCTTATTTCTAGATTCTGATAACTCTTTTTAAGTATTTGAGTCAAAAAATCTTTATTATTGATAAACTCAATATCTTCAAATTCCTCTAAAATTTCCCGACCTAACCTTAATTTTTTGCAGTAAAGTTCTAACTCTTCCATCATCTACCTCCTAAGAACTTATCGTATCCAATTAAGTCAACTTCATATTCTTGGATTAGTGGAATGTTTTCTTTAAGATCTAAAGGTAAAAAATGTTTATTAGGCTCAAGCTTAGCTAAGTAAGCAGCTTTAAATGAGTCTAAATCAGTGATACCTGAAGCTAGATTGCCTTCTAACACTTTGGCAGCCATCTCAAAGCTATCCTCTATTAAAAAGCTTCCTAAGAGACTTAAAAATTTTCTTTTGTCTTCATATTTTCTCTTACTTTTGAAGTAACTTTTAAAAGTTAAAGGTAGAGAGTCAAAATATTCGCACTGTTCAAAAGCACGTGGCTTTTCAATAAAAGTATCGATCCATAGCTCCCAGTTTGTATATTCTTGATTCTTTTTATACGACCTTTGATGTTTAGTGATTAGCTTGTAACTTTCATCAAGAATTTCAAGTCTGTCATAATATATTTTGATCCAAACTTCTTTCTTAGCATATTTAGGATGAACAGAATAGGAATTACTTTGAAATCGTATATACCCAACATTATCAACTTTTCTCTTCTCTTGTTTAAGAACAGCAAATTCAATTTCATTGAGCAGAATTAAATGTTCTTGATCGTCTAAAAAAAGTTTTTCAATTGAGTGATTTTTTTTGTAGTGCTTTCTTTTAGCGTCTTCAGAGCATTGATACAACAACTCCTCGTTATACTCATTAAGATTATTGATTTGAGGAACAGGGACAAAGAAGTTATTTCTAATATAGCCTACTTTGTTCTCAACAGAACCCTTTTCATTTCCTTTAGCAGGGTTACAGAATTTAGAATTAAATCCATAGTGTGCAGCAAAGCGCATAAACATCTCTGTAAGAGTTCTATCCTGACCCTTACCAACTTTAACAACAGCAGTAGACATATTATCAAACCATATTTCTTTAGGGACACCGCCAATATATTCAAAGATATTTTTCATCCCTTGAAAAAGAGCTTCTTGATTTTGCGCTGGGAATAGTTGTGCAAATCCCATATTACTAAAAGGAAAAGAGATAACAAGGTGATAGCCCTCGATGGTCACATCATTCAAGATGTAGGATGTCTTTCCAAAATCAAGTTGTGCGGTTCCAGGAGGATGCTTAAGAGGAACCATACCTTCATTTTTGAAGAGCTGCAGTTCTTTTTTTAATTTAACGACATAGTCGCAAAGCGCACGATAACTGACATTATATTTATCACCAAATTGTTCAGTAAGTCTATGATGCATTCTTTTAACAGTGTGTTTCTGTTTTCTTGGAGCCTTAGAATCATTTTTTATCCAAGAGATGAGAGTCTCCTTAAAAGGATCAAGTTTTGAATGTTTTTTTTTAACTTTTCTAGTAAGATCAATGTTAAAATCATTGATTTCAATGTACTTTTTAACAGTATTAAATGAGTGACCAGTCTCCCTGACAATTTCTCTTAAAGAATTCTCTTTGTTTTTGGCTAAAATTTTGATATTATATATATCGATCATTGGTAACATCCTTACCCCCTAATTAATGAGTTTCGTCACTTATATTAAAGGGATTTTAAGTTATGTTGTCAATGGTCTTTTTTTATTGCTAGGTGTTAACATTTTAAACCGCTTTATGTTCACTTTTATTCTGCCATAAACA
>JAEKNW010000327.1 GCA_016838885.1 Candidatus Cloacimonadota bacterium | reverse complement strand
GTTATAGAATGAAAGGGAAAATATAACTAATAATGAGTTACAATAGTGTACCAGATTAAACTTCCAAATCTGTACCATTTTAAACTTCTATTGACACTCTGTGCCCTCTGTGTCTCAGTGGTGAAAAAACAAATAAACACAGATATAGAGCCCGTAATTATGGAGTGGAAGCACCCTTGCTTCCACAACAGGCTGATAAGCCTGTAAATCTTATACCCCCAAGGGATGACATACAATAGACAGTGCTCGCAAGACACTGGTTAGGATTCTCTAAAGATCTACTGCATTTATGGGTTTAAGCTCGAAGAGCGGTCCAAGCGAAGCCCAAAAAAAAGGCAGAAAAACTTCTGCCTTAATCTATAAAAAAGTAAGATTTTTGTTTATTTATCCCAGTTGTAGCCATTTCCGAAATGACCCCATTCCGCAGTAACTCCAAAGATTGGTTTTTTCAATCCTAATAAGTTGATAATCCCGCGTGGTGTTAAGTCATAGCCTTCAACTTCCATCTCTTTACCATCAACAATAGCAGTGGCTTGCACCGGTTCTGCTACTCCGATAGCGTAAGCTAATTCCACAAACACTTCATTAGCACCGTATTTCTTAAGATAATCCACTGCGATTCTCCGAGCCATATAAGCTCCTGACCTGTCAACCTTAGTTGAATCTTTCCCGGAAAATGCTCCTCCCCCGATAGGGATGCGAGGTCCGTAGTTATCAACTGCTAATTTTCTTCCGGTAACCCCGGTATCAGCATCAAAACCACCACAATCCCATTCTCCTGCCGGATTAACATGGATTTTTGTCTTAGAAATATCTAAATTCATCTCTTGTGCCCAAGCCTTGATTTCAGCTTGAAGTTCAGAAGTTTTGGTAAGCTGAAAACTTGCCACTAAAGCAACTACTTCACTATCTCTAAGAGTAACTTGAGTCTTACCATCAAAAGGATGCTTCTTGTATAAATATCTGTTAAGGGAACGAGCAAGATAAGCCTCTTGAGGAATCAACTCAGCATTCTCATTACAAGCATAACCAATCATAATCCCCTGATCTCCGGCTCCACCGGTATCTACTCCACCCGCTATTTCAGGTGATTGCCTGACAATATTTACTTGCACTCCACAATTTTCACCTACGATCTTTCTAACAGTTTCTTGAACATTAACAAATGCTTCAGTGGTTATTTCTCCTGTTACACTTATTAATTTGTGCCCGCCCATCACTTCGATGGCTGCACGAGTATTCTCATCCTGTGATAAACAAACATCCAGAATGCTATCAGCAATTCTGTCACATAATTTGTCCGGATGTCCTGGACTTACAAATTCCGCAGTTCTTAACATTTGCGTCTCCTTTGTTTGTTCTACAGGTAGCTTAAGGTTTGATATTGCATAACTAATTTTTCAAACTTAATTAGCACTTTGTTTCACATCTTCAGTAAGATGTTGGCAGTTGCAAAAAAGACAAATCGTTCTACCTATTTAGGAGACAACTTTAAACAGGCAGGCTTATTGTCAAATTATTTCTCTTTTAAGGGAAAAGATGATTTTCGCTATCCGCGAAAAGACGGGGGAGAAAGGGAGACGGGGAGAATTTTTTCACCACAAAAGGCACAAAGAACACAAAAGAAGAAGAAGATTTAGCCACTGAATACACAGAAAGAAGAAGATGCTTTACTCGAATTATTCTATTCAAATAAACACAGGTATGAAGCCCGTATGTCTTAAATCCCCTCTTCATTTGCTCTAGCAAATGTTTCCAAGAGGGGTGGCATCGAAGATGACGGGGTGTTTAGCTCCAGAGGAGCGACATCTTTGTAGATAGGAGATGCCAGCCATTCTCTTAAGCTCCAGGGAAGCGATACCTTTGTAGACAATAAGAAAGAAGAAGAATTTATCCACTAATGAACACAAATCAGCACGAATGTAGGGGGCAAAACATCTATTGTCCAGCTTCCGGTCGGAAGGCGGGCGTTCCCGCCCGCTCCAAGCTGGAAAGCTTGGACAATATTAGAAGAATATATGTCGCCCCTGCAGGGCTCATCTTTGGTTGGGATCTCGGAACAGGGTCTTGCGAACACTGCCTATTATATGGCATCCCTTCGGGATTTTAAGATTAACAAAGCTTTTCTAAGCTTGGTGAAATCTGGCGCCAAGGGTGGCCCCAGTCCATATCCCCTGACTTTAGCTAGCAGGAGATTGACAGCTTGGTAACATTCTGGCGATAAGTGGCATGGAGTGGAAGCGTCCCGCTTCCACAACCAAGCTTGGAAAAGCTTGTAGAATCTGGCGCCAAGGGTGGCCCCAGTACATATCCCCTGACTTCAGCTAGCAGGAGATTGATAGATTTGTTACATTCTGGCAACAAGTGGCATGGAGTGGAAGCACCCTTGCTTCCACAACCAAGCTTGGAAAAGCTTGTAGA
>JAEKNW010000326.1 GCA_016838885.1 Candidatus Cloacimonadota bacterium | reverse complement strand
TCTTCGATGCCACCCCTCTTGGAAACATTTGCTAGAGCAAATGAAGAGGGGACTTAAGACATACGTGCTCATACTCTGTGTCCATTTTAACAGGGTAATCGTGGATGAAAATTCTCCCCGTCTCCCTTTCTCCCCGTCTCCCCGTCTTTTCGCGATCAGCGAAAAATAATTCGTGTAATTAGTGGATAGATTAGCAGAAAAGGCCTGTCTCTCGACAGGCCTTTGTTGATTTTTTTCCACAAAAGGGGATTTTTATTTCATTAAAATAGTCTTAATCCATGATGATTTTTTAGGGCTTACAACCTTATAGAAGTAAACACCGCTGGCACATCCATTACCTTTTTGGTCATTTCCATCCCAAGTAATACTATGAGAACCGGCTTGGAAAGTTTTATCTGCTAGAGTTCTAATCAACTGTCCTTTCACGTTATAAACTGAAATTTGGACATTTTGACTTCTTTTAACTTGGAAGTTATAAGAAGATTCAGCAGAAAATGGATTAGGATAAGCATAATTATTTAGGATAATTTCTTGAGTATCATTTTCGTTAGAAACGCCGTTATTGATGGTGATTTCAAAGGTATTAGAATCACCTGACAATCCGCCTGGAGAGTAGACTCCTCTAATAGCATAAGTGTGTGTTCCATCAGGAACATTTTCATCAGTATAAGTGAAGGTTTCTGTATTTGTGATAGTCGCGATAAAGGCAGTACCTCTAAGAATTTTGTAACCGAAGAGTCCTCTCACTTCAGGGAAAAGAGGAGCTTCCCAGGTTAGAACAACATCATTACCATTTTCGACAGTATAGGCGAAGTTGGTAGGTGGAGCTAAGTCTATAATAGCTGAAGGAGTTATGATAAACATTTCTTGGCCAGTCATCTGATGTTCATCTATAGGGGTTACTACAAATTTGAAGTATTTTCCCACATGGTCAGTTGTAAAATAGAGGGTAAGAATATTCGCATTTGTATTAGTAAAATCAGACCAGTTTTCTCCATCATCAGAAATATACCAGTTTAGTTGGGTTGCCCCTTCATCATCACCATCTGCATCAACAAAATCGTATAAGACATCGATTGAAGAATTTCTCATTAAAATACCTTCAAATCTGAGATTTTCTGCAGCAGGTGCTTCATTTGGGAAACCTGATCCGGAAAGGGTAATTGTGTTATTTTCAAAACCTGGAATACCGGTTGCGATATTAATATAACCACTATAAGTTTGCTCTGCTGTAGGTAAGAAAGTGATTACATGTTCTTGAATTGCACCTGCAGCTAATGAATAAGTCATATCACCGGATAACTCAAATCCAGGTGCATCCATAGTAACAGTAACATCTGTTGCTGAACTACCAACATTAGCAACTACAAAAGATTTAGTGAAGGCTGAACCAATATAAGCAGGACCAAAATCGGCTTCTGTCATTGATACAGCTGATGATCCAGCTTCGGCAGCTTGGTAAATCTCTGAATCACCACTAAGCATTCTTTGAACTAAAACAAAACCTTTGATAGTTTCAGGATCCCAGCTTGAATTAACTGAGAAGGAATGACTGTAAGTTGCACTTGCTCCTGAACTTGTAAGAGTAAAATCTTCTTGTTCATAAGCAATTACAGAAGAGAAATAACTGTCAGTAATATATCTGGTTAAAATATAGATTACACTAACATTAGCATTATCGAAGTTTTCTTCTAAAGCAATATTAGCATTCAAAGAAAATTCCCCATTACTTCCGAGCAAAAATGCATCGATAGTCATAGGAGCGACTGTGTTAATTAAGCCATTATAGATTGGTAAATATTGAGCAGTGTAAGCATCTACTGCAGCACCTACAGCTAATTCTGTACCTTGGAAAGCAGCTTGAGGAATACCTTGTGAAGATGAACCTACTAAGGCTCTACGTGATGAATAGCCTGGAGAAGCACTTGCTGTGTCTCCTTGCCAAATAAGTGGGACGACATGGGGTTGATTGTTATAAAGATTGAACAGACCTGTTCTTGCACGAGGACAGTATCCTCACCACGACTCCGTAAAAACTTCACCGACAACACTGATTTGTGCTGCAGTTAAAGAAAACAAACTAAGTAACAACATAGCAAATATTATTGCTTTTTTCATACTTAACATTCTCCTTCCATTTGATTAAAATTTGTTGTATTTCACATCTCGTTGCTAATTTATACAAGTGTTAAAATTATGGCAAGATTTTTTTTTGCTATTTGGAAAAAAGAAAGAGAATCTATCCACGAAGTACACGAATTACACGAAGAAGAAAGAAGTATTAGCCACCGATAACACCGAAAAACACCGATAAGAAGAAGAAGATTTTCGCTATCCGCGAAAAGACGGGGAGACGGGGGAAAGGGAGACGGGGAGAATTTTTTCACCACGAATTATTATGTTTAAATGGAAACAGAGCTTGAGCCCGTATGTCTTAAGTCCCCTCTTCATTTGCTCT
>JAEKNW010000325.1 GCA_016838885.1 Candidatus Cloacimonadota bacterium | reverse complement strand
TAATATATATATTCCTGAAAATTATGTAGCTTACTTTTGCAAAAGAAGATAGTGCTATTCGCTTTTTCCCTAAATTCTACTGCATTATTTGGGTTAAACACTAAAAATGTCAAGAAAAGCTAAAGATGCGCAATATTATTGACTTCTTTAAAGATAATTTATTGGGGAGGTTAGCTTGATGATTGAACAATCTCAAAATAACTCATTTTATACATTTTCAAAAACTATTTGACAAATTTTATTATGTTTTGTTAGTTATAATAAATAAAATGGAGAGATATGATGAATACCTTAGAGCCTATTTTAAAAGTTGATAATATTAATAAGTATTACAAGAATGTCCAGGCAGTTAGAGAGGTCTCCTTTACTTTGAATAGAGGTGATATCTTTGCCTTCCTAGGTCCCAATGGAGCCGGTAAAACCACTACGCTGAGAATTTTATTGGATATAATCAAAGCTGATAGTGGAGAGATTGAGTGGAATATTTCTGACAAGAAGGGTAAGTATCCTAATGTAAATGATATAGGATATTTACCTGAAGAGCGTGGACTTTACATAGATGTGCCTGTGATAAAATCCTTAGTATATTTAGCATCTATTAGGGGAGCAAATCCTAAGGATGCCAAGAAATCAGCTTATGAATGGTTAGAAAAGTTAGATTTATTAGACAGAGCAAAAGAGAAGCTACAGGTTTTATCAAAAGGGAATCAGCAGAAGATTCAATTTATTGCTTCGATCTTGCACAAGCCAAAGTTTGCTATTTTAGATGAACCTTTTTCCGGAATGGATCCCATTAACCAAGAGAAATTCATAGATTATATCAAAGAGATAAATAATACAGGTACTACCATCTTGTTGTCTTCTCATCAAATGCAATTAGTTGAGAAAATTGCCAATAAGGTTTTTTTGATCAACGATGGTAAAGAACTTTATAATGGTAAGTTGGCAGATATCTATCATCAGTATCAATCCCAATTATCTTTAGAACTTAAGTTTGTTGAAAACTACAATGAAGAAGACTTGCTTAAAACTCCAGATCTTTTATTTATAGATAAACTAAACTCGCAAAGTTGCAGATTACTCTTCTCAGAAACTGCCCAGTTAACACAGGTGCTTCAACATCTGAGTAAATTTAGCAATATTACTTCAATCAATAGTTATAGTATGAATCTTCATGATATCTTTGTTAAGCTGATAAAGGAGAAAAAATGAGTTATTTAAGACAGCTATGGACAGTCTCAATGTGGGAATATAGAAGATTCTTTAAGATTAAAAATGAACTAATAGGTATTGCCATTATGTTGGTGATATCTCTTGGGATGTATTGGGGTGGTTCCTTTCTTAAATCAATGAAAGAGGATAGAGTAGAGCTGACTGTAATTGAAAGTATAGATGAAAAACTTCTTTCAGTATTGAGAACAGAATTTGAAATTGCTCAGATAAGTTTCGCAGATAAAGAAGATTTCATCTCTAAAATTAAAGAAGATCGGCAAGGTATCTTCTTCGATGTTGATGAAGATGCCTACCAAATTGTTTCTTGGAAAGAACCTGCAAAATTATCAAGACTGAAGAATATCCTTAATGATTATCAAAGAACCAATAAAATGATCAACTTAGGTATCTCCAATGAAGATCTAGCTAACATTTATACCCCAGTCAATCTTGAAACAACTTATTTAGAAGGATCAATTGCTAAAGGGAAACTAGTTTATTTCTTTGCTTTTCTTACGATTATGGCCCTCTTTCTAAGCTTCTCCTATCAGTTTGTTGCAATCACTGGAGAAAAACAGCTCAAGATAACCGAGCAAATTGTCTCAGCTATCAAACCACAAACTTGGATGGATGGTAAAATACTTGGGATTACCATGACTGCTCTCTCATCTATGGCCCTCTATTCTATCATGTCTATCTTAGGTGGCATAATCTATTTTCAAATACTAAAAATCCCTCTTAGCACTATCTTGGATATTTTGCATCTTCCATCTATTATAATTTTCTTCATCTTCACCATTATGGGGATTTTATTGTGGAATGCTCTTTTAGCAGCAATTGCATCTGTAATCACAGACCCCAATAACTCCTCAAAAAGTTCCTTAATGTTTGTCCCAATGCTCTTTGTTACTGCCACCCTGATGATTCCTCCTCACCATAGAGCTGGTAGTTTTATAGCCTGGTTTCCACTTACATCTTCAACAGCTATGCCTATGAGATGGGTGGTTGATGTTGTTGCTTGGTGGGAACTAATCGGGTCTTTTGCCCTTTTAATACTGACCTTTATCGGACTAAGAATCTTGGCTGCTAAAATTTTTAGAATTTCAATCCTTATCAGTGGTAAAGAACCTAGCTGGAAAGAGATATTTAAAATGATTAGAGAGATAGAGAGATAGAGAGATAGAGAGATAGAGAGATAGAGAGATAGAGAGATAGAGAGATAGAGAGATAGAGAGATAGAGAGATAGAGAGATAG
>JAEKNW010000324.1 GCA_016838885.1 Candidatus Cloacimonadota bacterium | reverse complement strand
TCATGAATATATATATTATATGCCTTCAAATTCTGTAACTTATTTTGCTAGAAGAATCTGCACTCTTCCCTAAAATTCTACTGCATCATTCGGGTTAAACATCTCATTTCATACCTCTCTAATATCAATAGACTTTGCCAGATAATAATAAATTATTTCCATAGCAGTTTTTACTACTTTTTCTTTCAACACTTTTAAATCAGGGAAGAAAGACCTTCCAGTTACATATTTAGCCATCTGACCATGAATATAAGAATGAACAGTGTCAGTAACCTCTTCAGCTAGATTAGAGAGATTATAACCGGGAAAACATTCCTCAAGGAAAAGACAAAACTGCTTTCTGGGCATAACAATCACTTGTTTTACTTTGTCAGGAATAGGACCACCTATTTGATCAAACCAGATTAAACTATACCAGCCTCTATTTCCTATATAGAAATCTAGTAAGCAGTCAAAGAAACATTTCATCTTGTTCTCGTCTATTTCTACCAGTGAAACCTGATCCATAACAGTCTCTACCATTCTAATCATCACGGCTTCCAAACAATCCCATCTTAAGAGATCTAAACTTTGATAATAGTTATAAATATTGGGATGAGAACACCCCATTTTTGTCGCAATATCCCTTATCGTAACAGAGTTACTTGTCCCTCTTTCATTAATCATTTCTAAAGTAGCTTCGATTATATTCTCTTTGCTTATCTTCTTCCGTGTTTGTCTCATATCATATCCTAATTACTTTATTACCTTTGGTAATTTATTAAAGCTAAGATTATGTGTCAAGTGTTTTTTTAGTATTTATTAATATCTCTTTTATTTGTGAGAATGTTCAACTATGAAGCCCCCCCTTTTCAAAAACATATCTTTGAACCCAAAAAATGCAGTAGATCTTTGAGAATAGAACTATATTCTTTTGCAAAAGTAACTTCCATAATTCTCAGGAATATATATATTATATGCCTTCAAATTCTGTAAGTTACTTTTGCAAAAGAATCTGCACTCTTCTCTAAAGCTCTATTGCACCATTCTGGTTAAACAATTAATTTGACACAAGATTGCTATCAGATAGGATGGTTTAAAAAGGGTTAAGGAGTCAATATGCAAGAGACTATTAGATTATTTGCAGAATTAATCGAAGAAAAGAAATGGATAACAATCCGACATCTCATAGCTGATATGAATTTCGTTGATCTTGCTGAGATTATCGATGAATTTTCTGAACCGGAAGATATTATCTTATTTAGATTATTACCTCGTGATTTAGCTAAAGAGACTTTTCAAGAACTCCCTCTTTATAAACAAGAATTAATCATTGAAAGATTAGCATCAAATGCCAATAAATTATCTAATCTTTTAAATGACCTTGACCCTGATGATAGAACTGCAATTTTAGAAGAGTTGCCTGGTCTGGTAGCTCAAAGACTTATCCAACTTCTGACTCCGGAAGAAAGACAGATTGCTACTAGCCTTCTAGGTTACCCGGAAGATTCAATCGGACGTCTAATGACTCCTGAATTCATTGCAATTAAATCTCAGATGACTGTTACTGAAGCTTTAGCTCATATCAGAAAATATGGTCAAGACTCTGAAACACTTAATGTTATTTATGTAGTGGATAATAACTGGAAACTAATCGATGATTTGAAAATTCGAGAGCTGATTCTAGCTTCCCCTGATGATAAAGTGGAAGAGTTAATGGATAATAAGTTTATAGCTCTTTCTGCTTATGATGATGAAGAAGAAGCCATTAGTGTTTTCCAAGATCATGATAAAGTTGCCCTCCCTGTCATAGATAAAGAGGGAACACTTATCGGAATAGTAACATTCGATGATATCATGGACTTGGTTCAAGAAGAAACAACCGAAGACTTCCATCGTTTTGGTGCGATGCAAGATGCGGTGGAAGACCCTTTAAATGCAACTATAGGGTTTCTTTATAAACGCAGGATAATGTGGCTTTTTGCCTTAGTATTTATGAATGTCTTTTCCGGGGCTGCTATTGCTCAATTTGATAATATTATCCAGAAAGTTGTTTCATTAATCTTCTTTTTACCTCTTCTCATTGGGAGCGGAGGTAATGCAGGTGCTCAATCAGCAACCTTGATGATTCGTTCTCTGGCAACAGGTGATGTTGAAATGAAAGATTGGTTCTATCTGATTGGAAAAGAGTTTTTAGTCTCTTTATTACTGGGCTTAACTATGGCTCTAGGAGTAGGGCTAATAGCCTCTTACAGAGCACCTCAAATTATCTTAGTTGTTACATCAACCATGGTCTTAACAGTTATGGCAGGTAGCCTGATTGGCTTATCTCTTCCCTTTATCTTCACAAAATTCAAGTTAGACCCTGCTACTGCTAGTGCCCCACTTATTACTTCGGCTCTCTCTCAAGTAGAGTGGGTCTTAGAAAAAAAGTAAAAAAAAAGTTGAGAGGATTTCAACATTTAATATCCTGAAAATCATCACACCTAAAGGA
>JAEKNW010000323.1 GCA_016838885.1 Candidatus Cloacimonadota bacterium | reverse complement strand
ACTTAATACACAAATATTATAACACTAAGTTAGTTAAAGGAGAAAAAGTATGAAAAAGAAATTTTTATTTTTATTATTGTTCTTGGTAACAATAGGGAGCCTTTTTGCTGATAGCATTAACTTCTCTGATTCAAACTATGGTGCAGATTCTGCTCCAGTGGTTTCTACAATAACCACAGCTGGAATTCCAGCTGGGTCAGAAATTACTGATATCCAAATTACAACTTCTTTTGGTTCAGTTGGATATATTGGTAACTGGTATGATGTTCATTTAAACATTAACGGGACAGATTATACATCAGTTGGATGGTTATATTCTGAAAGTTACTCAGATTTAAACAATCTTGGCCCAAATGGATTAACAATTACTGCAACTACCGAAGATTTAGATAATTACTCTGATAATGGTACTTTACTTTTAAGTGTAGATGTGATTTATAATCCGCCAGCAGGCACACCAGATGCTCCAACATTAGTATCACCAGCAAATTTGGCAACTGATGTTGCAATTGATACAGACTTAACATGGACAACAGGTGCTAATACAGACCACGCAGTATTATATCTTGCCGATAATGAAGAATTTACAGGTGCTGATGTTGTTAATTCTGCTACTTCACCTTATACAACTTCATTAACAAGTGGAACTACTTATTATTGGAAAGTTGTAGCTGTTGGGTCATCTCCTGATAATATTGAAACACCAAGTGCTGTTTATAGCTTTACTACAGCCTTTGGAGTTGTAGAGGAATTCCCTTACACTGAAGGCTTCGAGGGTGCTTGGGTTGGTAGCCCTGCAGCTCCTGCCGGATGGGAACAGATTACAGTATCAGGTTCAAATGTATGGGAACAAAGTACTTATTTACCCCATACAGGAACTAAATGTGCTAAAGCTCCTTATGCATCAGCAGGGGGAGAACACCTGTTAATTTCTCCAACTTTTAATTTTGATGCTTCTACAACTTACAGATTAAAATTCTGGTTAAAAGGTAGTGATCGTTTAGGTGATGATACTGATTTGCAAGTTCAGATAGCAGGTAGCTATACTGATGCAAATGATTTTACAACTGAATTGGCATATTATGAGCAAGGTGTAAATATGCCTACTTCTTGGACTGAACAAATTATAAGTTTAGAAGGTTATAGTGGGAACCAAGCTATTGCTTTTAGAATGATTGATGATTATGGTTGGGCACTCTATATAGACGATGTAACAATTGAAGAAATACCACAAAATCCAGTTGTTGAGATTGATACAGATCCAATCGCTTTTGGAACTATAATTATTAATGAGGAATCAGATGAAGAAATTGTATCAATCAGTAACATCGGTGGTGGTATACTTAATATTACAGATGTATCTATTACCGGAACAGATGCTAATCAATTCTCTTATACAGATACAGAGGACTATGCTTTAGCAGGTCAAGAAGAATTGTTAGTAAGTGTGGTTTTCAATCCTACAAGTGAAGGAGCTAAGACAGCAACTTTACAGATTACAGATGATTTAACCAGAACTGTTTATGAGATTACTCTTACAGGAACCTGCGTTGATCCTACCTTAGAAGTTCCAATAACCATTGATTTTGAAGGTTCTACTGCCATTCCTGTCGAGATTACTAATACAAACATGGGTGTTAGCTCCACTCATGGAAACAATAGTAATGGTTTGTTTAAGAATATTTATGGTACCACATATCAAGCTTATGCTCAATTCCAGAATTTAAGAAATATAGAAGCTGATACTGAGCTCAATTTTGAATACAGAATAGTTGAATATACAGGTTATCCTGCTACAGCAAGAGTATTAGATGAGGATGATAACATCCAGATAAAAGTCTCAAATGATGGAGGTGTTACTTATAATGTTGAATATGAAGTTAATAGTAGTAATCATGTTACAAGTACTGCTTTTAAGGTTTTAAGTATTCCTCTAGGTGCCTACACAGGAGAAACAATAATTGTCAAAATAGAAGCTAACCGAGCTGATGGTGATTATTATGTTGATTTTGATAACTTTAAATTTAGACAAATTCCTGCTACCCCAATCGCCACTCTTTCCGCTACTGAATTAGATTTTGGAACAGTTAATGTAGGAGAGACAGGAAATGATTTAGTTTCTATTTCAAATACAGGTGCAGGTACTTTGAATATTTCTACTATTGAGATTTCTGGTACAAATGCTGCTGATTTCGCTTTTACACCAGACTCTGAAGGTCCATGGGCTTTAGCTAATGGAGATGATTTAATAATTGAAGTTGATTTCACTCCTACAGCAGAGGGAGAAAGAATAGCTACTTTAGAAATAACAGATGACTTAGGTAGCAAAGTAAGCATTTCTTCTGCTTCAAAAGCAGACAAGAGAAATAGAGCTGTAAATACTGTAACTTTAACTGGTAGTGGCTTTGTAATGCCTGCCGGTAATCATCACGATGACCCAATAGTGCTTACATTAGCAGATGAAATTATCGAAACAGGTT
>JAEKNW010000322.1 GCA_016838885.1 Candidatus Cloacimonadota bacterium | reverse complement strand
TAGATCTTTGAGAATAGCACTATATTCTTTTGCAAAAGTAACTTCCATAATTTTCAGGAATATATATATTATATACCTTCAAATTCTGTAAGTTATTTTACTAAAAGAATCTGCACTCTTCTCTAAAGCTCTACTGCACCATTCGGGTTTAAGAGGAGATTTAGCACTTCTTTTAAGTGGTTACAATAAACCCAAATAATGCAATAGACCTTTGCGTATAGCACTATCTTCTTTTGCAAAAGTAAGTTCCATAATTTTCAGGAATATATATATTATATGCCTTCAAATTCTGTAACTTATTTTGCTAAAAGAATATAGCACTCTTCATCAAAGTTCTACTGCATCATTCGGGATAAAATACTTGACTAATCTATAGTAATAAAAAAAATCACCTTAATGAGGAAATAATGCTAGATATAGATAATCAGACCAGCATAGATATAGATTTAAGCAAGCTTGAATATATCTATAAAAGGCTTTTAAAAGAAGAGAATAGAGAAGAAAAAGATGTTTCTTTACTTCTTTTAGAGAAAGGACAAATAAGATATTATAACAAGAAGTTTCGGGGAAAAGATTCTGAGACTGATGTTATCTCATTTGCTTCTGATTTAGCATTTTTACCTACCTATGGAGATATAGTCATTGATCTTTCTGTTGCTGATAAACAGAGAGGAAATGAGAGTTTAGATTATGAAGTAATGGTTTTGTTTATGCACGGATTACTTCATTTGTTAGGGTATGATCACCTATCAGTAAATGATAAGGAGATTATGGACAGTAAAGAAAAAGAATATATAAGTTTATTTAAAAAGGAGATACTGTAATAGTGGACGACTCGCTTCCATATCTGATATTGTTATTGTTGTTAATGTTATCCGCATTTTTTTCAGGTTCAGAAACCGCATTTTTCTCAATTAATAAATTGCAGATTAAGAAATTAGAAAGTAATAAAGATAGTACTTCTAAAAGAATTCTAAGGTTACTAAAAAATCCGACATATCTTTTAATTAAGATCCTGTTATGTAATACTTTGGTTAATATAACAGTTTCATCAATTTCAACAATTTTAGCTATTGAATTAAATAAAAGGTTTCATTGGTTTGCTAATGAAACAAGCCCGGTCTTAATAGCTATCCAAATAGTAATTACAACTATTGCCTTGCTAACCATGGGCGAAATCATTCCTAAGCTTTTTGCCTTTGGTAATAGTGAAAAATTTGCCGGATTTGCCAGCATCTTTTTACTACCTTTGAGCTACATTCTTTACCCAATTCTAAAACCAATTGAGCTGGGTATCGGACTATTTTCAAAAAAGAATGTTATGTCCACCAGAGACTCTTACAATATTACTTCAGAAGATTTTAAGAATTTGGTAAAATCAGAATCTGTTGATCATCCCCTTCAAGATAATGAAAAAGAGATTATCGCAGGTATTTTTAGATTTTCTAGCACTGAAGTTCGGGAGATAATCATGCCTCGGGTCGATATAATTGCAGTAGAAGAGCATGATTCAATAGAAGATTTAAAGCAATTAATCAGGGATTATGGTTATTCTCGTATTCCTGTGTACAGCGAAAATATTGATAATATTACCGGAATCATTAATGTTAAAGACCTAATTTTAAACAATGGTTATAGTAATATTACCGATTTAAAAAGACCTGCTTTTTTCATAACTGAGAATACAAAAATCCAGATGCTTTTCAACCATTTCCAAACCAATAAGATGCAGATTGCCATTGTAGTGGATGAGTATGGTGGAACAGCAGGATTAGTAACCTTGGAAGATATCTTAGAAGAGTTAGTAGGTGATATTTTAGATGAATATGATGCAGATGAACCTAAAGAAATTGATGAAATAGCTCAAGATATATTCATGTTATCAGGAAAATTAAGTATTTCGGAAATAAACGAAAAGTTTGAACTAGAGATAGACTCTGAGGAGTTTGATAATTTAGCTGATTATCTTCTGTCTGAACTTAATCATATTCCTGATGAAGGTGAGATTTTCGAAATAGAGGGAATAGCAAAATTTACGATTACTTCTATTAATGGTCAGAGAATTGAGTTTGTGAAGCTAAATCTTTTGAATAAGAATGTTAGTAATGAATAGAGCAAAACAAATTTTTGGAATATTACTCATTTTATGGTTTATAGCCAGTATTGTTACCAGTCTATTACCTTCCGATAGTATTTCTATTGATTATATATTGGGTTATGATAAACTCTTACATGCGATTAAGTTTATCTTTTTTTCTCTAATACTCTATAATTTTCTTCATTATTCAAATTGGAGTTATTCACATAAGTTGATGGTTTATATCCCTCTACAGTTTTATCCAATAATTGACGAGCTTATTCAAATCATGGCTCCAGGTAGAAGTGTTTCAGCTTATGATATCTTAGCTAATTATATAGGTGTATTAATTGGGGTTATACTTTCAATATTAATTAGGATATTTATCCACAATAAAAGAGATTTTCTATGAAATTAAAGAATATTACAAGCCTGGATACTTCCAATTGGAGGAATGCTGAGCAACTGATTTATGATGTAATGAAACTTCATGATTTTGAGGAAATTAGATTATCATTATTGCAAGATAGTGATATGTTAAAAAAGTGTTTGCAGAAGGATTTCTTCACTCATAAAGATGAAAAGAAACAAGAGAATGTTGTGATAGATCTTTCGCTAAAAGAAAATTTAAGCCTACGTCCTGAAGGAACAATAAATTTATTATCTAATTTTCTAAATAACTATGACTCTAACAAAGTCTTTAAATACTACTATTTGGGTAATATGATTAGAGTCATTGATAATGAAATCGAAGAGACTTATCGCTTAGGAGCTGAAATTTATGGAGATGATACCATAGTTTCTGATATCACAGTTATTGATACATCTTTGAAATTACTCAATTCTTTTGGTTTTAAGCAAACTTTAGTGGAAATAAACTCATTTGGTTGTGAAAAATGTACTCTTAATCTTCCCCCAGCTATGAAAAATAAATGGCAAGGCCAAGTTAATCAGAAAGAGAAGAGTAGTAAATTACCTGCCAACTATTATCAAGATTCACTTTCTAATTCTAATTATTGTAACGTATGCCAAGAAAGACTACATCAGATTAGACATTTTCTCTCAAATCTAATGATTAAATATAACTATAATCCTGATTTAAAAAGAACTTATAACTACTATAATGGTATGGTATTCAATCTTTATGTTAAACAAGGTGATGAAGACATCTTAGTCGGGGGTGGTGGAAGATATGATCATTTGACCAAGTTTGTAACAGGTAAAGAGATTCCTTCAATTGGATTCGATTTGAACTTGGATATAATCTATGATTTAATCAAGAAAAGCAATCTTTTCCCAGATAGTGGGTTCGAGTTTAAAGTATTTATCTGTTCCGAAAGTGAAGATTTGCTTCTGAATGAGATGCAGATTTTACAAGAACTTCACAAGAAAATGATCTATACTATTCAAGGTAAGGTTACGCCAGATGGTCGTAAAGCGCTAGAAATAGCTAAGGAAGCTAATTGTTCTGTTTTGATATACATCGATAATGATTCCCTCTATAACGGTAAAGTTGAGGTTTTTAACATTCCCAAAATTCATAGTTATCACATTTCATTAGATTCTATTATTGAAGAGTTAGAAGTTATCAAAAAGAGTGCAAAACAGCTCTTGTTTTTATGAAGACAATTAACGCAACTCTTTGCTATATTCAGCATAATAATCACACTTTGATGTTGCATCGCATCAAAAAAGAGAATGATCTACATCAAGATAAATGGAATGGATTAGGTGGTAAATTTGAGAGTGGCGAATCCCCAGAAGATTGCTTATTAAGAGAGATTAAAGAAGAGAGTGGTCTAACTTTATTGGAGTATAGCTTAGTAGGACTATTAACTTTTCCAAAATTCGATGGTAATAATGATTGGCAAGTTTTTCTCTATCAAGCAACAAAATTTGAGGGTGAAATAATTGAATCCCAAGAAGGTAAATTAGAGTGGATTCCCAATTCCCAGTTATTGGATTTAAATTTATGGGAAGGAGATAAATACTTTATCAAATGGATGTTAGAGAATAGATTCTTCTCAGCAAAGTTTAACTACTTAGATAAACAGTTAATAGATTACTCAGTAAATTTTTATTGAACTAAATGAAGAAATGCTTTACTCTCCTTTTTGTATTGCTCTTAAGTTTCCTGGAAGGGAAAGAAGCCAGCTATTGGTTTACTGAATATATATCTACACAGTATCAACCAATTGAGTTAAGCAAAACTAACCTGATTAACTACTCAGAAAAAATTACCTCTGATTCTCTCATCTTTGTGAGAGATGTGGATTATGAGATTAATTATCAAGAAGGTTCAGTTACTTCCCTATCAGATAGCTTTAAGCAAGAAAAACAACTAAAAATTGAGTATAAGATTATTCCTCAAGACTTTCTTGAACCTTTATTTCTCTATAGAATTGAAATGAACCCGGATTCTACTTTTACAGTAAAAAAACCGGACCAGAAGACTATCTTTTTTGATAATAATAACCTTTTAATTAAAGGGTCAAAAACCTTTGCTATCTCATTTTCTGAAGGCAAGGATTTCGATATTAATCAATCATTATACTTAAAATTATCAGGTGAAATTGCTTCTAATCTTTTCGTAGAAGCTCAATTATCTGATAGCAATTCACCTATTTCAGTTGAAGGAAGTTCGCGTGAGCTAAGTGCTTTAGATCGATTGTTTATCTCCATTTATAATGATAACTTTGAGTTATCTTTTGGTGATTTAACTCATGAGATATCCAATACCTCATATATGAACTATCTTGCTCAATTTGAAGGACTTAAATTCGGTCTCTTTGAGGATAAAAACAATATCTATACCGGAAATTTTGAGATTCAGAATAACTTGTGGGGAGCTTTAGCCGTATCTCAAGGAAAGAATAGCTCTTACAGGTTTAAGGGTATAGAGGGGAAACAAGGACCTTATTATATCAATATTGGTGATTCAAATGACTATGTCAGCATCATAGCAAATTCAGAAACAGTTTTTATAGACGGAGTTCGGGCTTCGCGCGGTATAGATTATTTCATTGATTATAGTGAGGGAAGTCTTACCTTTGAGAAGTTGGTTACTGCCGAAACTGAGATTTATATAACCTTCGAATATAGCGATGAGAAGTATCGAAACAACCTTTATTTGGCTTCATCAAGTTATAGAATAAGAGATTATCTTAACATTAACATTCATGTTCTTCATCGTGAGGATGATAAGGATAATCCCTTAGAAGATATTCATACTGAGGAAGATTTGAGTGCTTTTGAAGATGCAGGGGACAGTGTGGTTTTTGCCAATGGTATTTATGAGGTAGAGATAGGAGAGGGTAATTATGTAGCAGGGACTAATTCTGAAGGAGAGACAATTTATATTTATGTTGGTTTAGGTGGAGAGGGTAATTACAATATTTATTTCTCATATTTGGGAGAAAACCAAGGTAGTTACCAACAAACTTTACCAAATCAATTTGAATATGTTGGGTCTGGCTTAGGAGACTATGAACCTATTAGGAAACTTAATCCCCCTCAAAGGCTTAGTAATTATAACATAGTGATGAGGTTTGGATTAGAGTCAATCTACTTGGAATTAGAGACTCTTTTGACTGAATATGATCAAAATACTTTTTCTTCTAAAGAAGATTCAGATAATCAAGGAAGTATCTCCAAGCTAGCTTTAAATCTCAATCATCAAGATGAACTTTGGACTACAACAAATAAATTATCTTATGAACGAAAGACAAAGCATCTAAAATCATTTGCTGATTTAGTAAATCCCTTAGAGCTAAGTTATGGTGGGGGAACAACAAATTATGATTCTCTCAAGTATGAGACTTTTCAGATCAGTAATGACTTCAGTCTCAAGAAATATGTTAGATTATCTCTTCTCTTTAAAGAGCAAAAGTTTGCAAAATTGTATGATAGCAGATTATTCAATGGTTATCTGATAATTGAGGAGAAAATTTATACACCTGGGTTAAGTTACTATTTCACCAGCCAAGATAATGATTATGAAATCCCTGAACGGGATACTTATTTATATAATAACCACTCCTTTGAGATTTGGAAAAGAGTAGGATTTGTGGGAGGTAAGTTTTCTTTAGTTAAAGAGAAGAACCAAGATAACTTAACTGAAGATCAGAAGTTTGGTTTTAAATATGAAAAATATAGCTATTCCCTAAACAGCTTTGATTTGAATAATGTAAATATTACTTCTACTTACTGGTATGATAAGAAAAGAAATCTAGACGGTAATGACTGGAAAGATCTAAGTTCTTCTCAAACTTCAACAAATAATCTTCTCTTAAGTTTCAAAGAGCACAACACAAATGTAGAATATACACTGCGGAAGGTTGATAGCAAGGTCGAATCGGAAGAAGATAATATTTTCAATATGATTCGGATTAGCTCAACTCATTCTTTTTTTAACAATGGGCTAGACCTAAATTATAACTACAGAATAAACAATTTGGAGTTCTATCCTAAGCTAAGACAACTTCAGTATGTTGGCGATGAACAAGGAGATTATGACTCCTTGGGTGTATATCAAGATGATGGAGATTTTGACTGGCTATACGTTAACTCAGGCCAACCGGAACTATCTACCGAACTCAACTTAGGACTGAATAGTTATCTGCGTTTAAATCGCTTTACAGAAGCCTTGTTTTGGAAGAATTTATCAGCTGAGTTTAAAACTCTTATCACTGAAGATAGCAGAACCTCAGAGAAACTTAAGTTATATCTGCTTAACCCCCAAGTATTGATGAATTCAGAAACTACTCTCTACGGACGCAACAATACCCAATCAAGCCTTATTTTTAACTCAGATAACAGAAAATTCAATTATCGTTTGTCCTTTGAATGGGATAATATCTTAGATAATCGCTATCAAGATGCTAATAATCAAGATGTTAATAAAACTAGGATTAAGGTGATTGATAATGAAATGATGCTAAGAAGATTTAACTTCGGTAATGCGGGAACACAGTTTATCTTTAGAGAAGAGCAGGATTCTCGTTATGACCAGATGATAAGAGAATATACCTCAGCCTTGAAATATCAAAATAACTTCTGGCAAAACTATATCTACAATGGTAATCTTCTCTTTAAGTTTGAAGAGGGAGAAGAAAGTGCCTTTGTTGATGAATATAAAATACGTGTCTCTACCATAACTAATGTTATTACAGCTAGTTTAGCAAAAAAATATCTTATTCAAATTAATAGTAATCTCAGCTATACTCTGCGGGATAGCAAAACAGACTTTGTCTTTATTCCTGAAAAAAGACAAGGATTATCGACCAAGTGGAATATCTCAGCTAAATATAATTATAATCAATATATTACAGTGAATCTAACATATTTTGGGAACAAATACCCCCAAAATAAAATGGAAAATAATATCAATATCGAAGTAAAGGCAGAATTTTAATATGGAAATGTTGCAACCTTATGGAATGGTGATTATTTTACCGGCTATCTTCTTAGCCGGTCTTATTGACTCAATGGCTGGGGGCGGGGGATTAATCTCCATTCCAGCCTACTTAGCAGCTGGATTACCACCCCATTTTGCTCTAGGAAACAATAAGTTTTCTTCAGCTAATGGGACTATTTTCACAACAATCAGATACTTTCGTAATAATCTTATCGATACGAAAGTTGCCTTGTTTAGTGCTTTTTTTGCTCTTATCGGGTCCTTTTTTGGAACAAAAACAGTTTTGTATCTAGCTCCAGATTTTCTAAACATTCTGCTCATCATTGCACTCCCTGTCATTGCTATTATTTTGATCACTAATAATAAGCTGGGGAAAATTAATAACTCTCATACTGTCAGTCTTAAAAAAAAGCTCATAACAGCAGTTATAGCCGGATTGGGTATAGGTTTTTACGACGGTTTTTTTGGTCCTGGAACCGGTGCCTTTCTAATCTTAATTTATACTTCGGTACTTAGTTATGATTTCGTAGTTGCTAATGCTAATGCCAAAGTCGTTAACTTGGCTTCTAATCTTGCTACAGTAGTTACATTTATTGCTAGTGGAAAAGTCAATTATGAAATTGCTATTCCAGCTGCAATATGTGGTATCTTAGGTAATTTAACCGGATCATACTTAGTAGTCAAGAAAGGAAATAGTTTTATTAAACCAGTCTTTATCTTTGTCTTGATATTACTCTTGATTAAAGTAGTTTGGGACCAGTTTAAATAACTGTTTATTTGTTTATTTGTTTATTTGTTTATTTGTTTATTTGTTTAACTGTTTATTTGTTTATTTGTTTATTTGTTTAATTGAGAAGAAGAATGGAACACTGATGACATAGATGTAACAGATACCTAATGATAAGATTTATTTCACTATTTATCTTGTAATAGGATTTACAATGATGATATCGTAGTCCTTAGTCTAATCCTAGGGAAACCATAGTCATTCCTTTAAGTATCTCGATGAATTCCCAATGATTCATCGAGATACTTAAAGGCATCACTAGGCAAACCCTTTTGACATGCCTATTAAAGGCACTTAGAAAAATGTGGGATTTAGTCTGCTTTCAGATAAAGAGCAAAGTTTAATTTTGACAAGTTTTCTTATTATACTGTTTACAATATAAAGCTTAGTGATGGGTTAGGTTTTCTGGTCTACAAAGATGTCGCTGCCTCTGCAGCTAAGATAATGGTTTGGCATCTCTTATCTACAAAGATGTCGCTCCTCTGGAGCTTAGAAAATGGTTTGGCATCTCTTATCTACAAAGATGTTGCTGCCTCTGCAGCTGGTAGAAGGGTGTGTTTTTACAGCCCTGTATCTGTTGTAAACATGGCATACTTCAAAGATACTTCTATTACTTTTTTTCTAAGACCCACTCTACTTGAGAGAGAGCCCTTTCTTCTTGGTGTAATTCGTGTAATTCGTGGATAGACTTTCTTCCTTTTCTTAGTGCCTTTGTGTCTTTGTGGTGAAAAAGAAAAAGCCCCGCATCAGCGGGGCTTTTATTAATTTTCATTTTTATCTTTTCATTTTTTCATTCATGCGAAGCAAGAGACTATTTCATAAGAATCATTTTCTTAGTAATGGTTTGGTTTTCAGTTTTCAATTTGTAGTAATATACACCAGAGGCAACTGCTTGGTCTTTATTATTAGAACCATTCCAAACGATATTATGAGTTCCTGCCTCAACAGTTCCATGAACAAGAGTTTTTACTAACTGACCCTTGATATTATAGACTGCTAGTTCAGTATTAGTGCTTTTCTCCTTAAGAGCAAAAGTTATATTTGTCTCAGGGTTGAAAGGATTAGGGTAGTTTTGAAGTAAGTATGATTGAGGCACTATTGCATCATTATCGTTACTAACAAAAGAGTCTGGAGGAGTTTTAGTGAACCTTATAGCAAATCCATCTGAGATTTCTTGAGCTGATTCCGGATAGATATTGGCATAAGTATATTGAATACCATCATTTCTTTCTCCGTTCATGATTCCTACAGTAGTAAAATTACTTACAGCAGAAGGATTAGAGAAAGTGTGGTATTGGAAAATTAAATCACCGTCTTCACTAGGAATTGGTTCTAAGATAACTTGGAACTTCTGTAAATCAGCGTTCTCAAATTGATCAATAGTGGATTGAGTATAAGTATCGTTCCATTCAATAATAAACCTGTTATTAACTTCATCATGATAAGTGCTAATTCTCATATCAGCAAAGACATTCTGTTGAGTTTGGAGGCCTTTTAAATCGTCCCAATTTGGGCAAACTTGATACTTAGGACCTAGATCAGAAGGTATAGCTGAGTTTGTAAAGTTAACATACCAAGTAGATCCAAAGCTCATCCAGCCATTAGAACAGATAGTAACTTCATCGAAGTCTTGTCCATAGTACCTGAAAGTAAAGGGTAGGTCTGTTACATAGGAATCATCATCTCCTAAGATTTGAACAGCGCCGGAACCACCTTCAATAGGATCGATATCTACCCAATCATAGACAGGAGCAGAAGAATATGATGTGTCATTACTGCCATAAGCATAATATCCATAAGTGTCTGGTCCGGTAGGATGACTAGGTTCAGCTCCACTAATTGGGATGATTACAAACTTAGTAATTGCATATCCGGTAAGTGATTCTGTAAAATCAAATCTAAAGAGAACAGGTGCACCTGGAGTTGCCAAGGCATCAAGCTCTGGAGAGAAGGTTAAGGTTGTAGTGTTATTAACGGCAGCTGAACTATATTCTAAATTCATCTGATTATTTATAACACCTGAATGTAGAGCAGTAATTTGCACATTACCAGAGGCTAAGTCTACACTAGCAATATTTCTGAAAGTAACTTGTATTTGGTTAGCTTCTCCAGGGATAATTTCTCCGTTGTGGAGGATATAATGAGGATTTCCACCAGTTAAATACTTGCTAAATTTCTCACTATTACCAGAAGGGGTAAGTGAGAGTTCAAAATCAGCAATTTCACCAAACACAGCTTCATTAGAAACTTCAATGTTAAAGTTGATTGAAGCAGTAGTGCCAGTATTCATATTTCCAACTGTTTGAGAAAATTCACTAATTGAAATATGTGGATTGATAGTACTTAATTCAGCAACTACGTTTTCGTAGTTTGACCCGTGATTATATAGGTGAATAGTCATATTTGAACTATATCCGGGTTGAAGATAGTTATCAAGAACGGTATTAGTGATAGCGATATTATTCTCAGTAGTAATTGGGATATCAGCTCTTAGGGGTTTATAATTTACTTTTGTTATAGTTAATTTTACTTCATCACCCTCAATAGTGGTGTTGATTGGCACAATAGCTGAACCATTTATTACCCTAACGTATTCATAATCTATCTGATTTTTAGTGGTTGTAACAATGGCATTATTTAACTCTTCAGGAAATTCTAATTCTATGTAACTAGTACCTGCATCAAGAGAGTAAGGAATACCTGTTGCTACGATAGCTGAAGGAATCTTTACCCACATTTTTAGGGAAGGGTCACTTAGCATGTTGTAAACATGGAAGTAGAATTGAACATATCCACCGTGTTCTCTGTCAAGGGGATAGTTATTATACAGTTCAATTTTTCCATCCAAAACAGTAGAACCGAAAATTCTTGTGTCATCTTGAAGGAAACTATAGAACATACCTGTGGAAATAGCGTTATTGAACTTTGTTTTTGTATGAAGATCTGAAGGACCTACAAAAGCCACACTTCCTTTAGGGTTTGAGGTTGTTCCCAGGCGCATCCAGAATTCACCAAAGCTTGGGTTAACAGAGTTAGCGAAATCACCGGTGTTACAAACGATGGAATAAACAATCGGTAATTTATTAACGTTAGATACTTGATTCAAATCACCCATGTGGAATAGAGGATAATGCCAACCATTAGCATCACCCCAACCGCGATAGGAGATATATTGGGTTCCATTTGTTATTGCAGATGTGATAGCTCCGGTACCTGGATATGTTGGTGGGTAGAATACTGTATCAACTTGAGTGTATCCTTTTTCTAAAAACTTTTCACGAACCCAGCGAGACATTCTGACAGGAGTACTTGGTTGTAGATTATTTTCTGCATAGTTTCCTGCAACAACTAGGGCTCTGGTCATCCATTCATTATCAGCTCCCGGTTCAATATCAGGATCTCTTTCGTAGGTGATAGTCTTGGAGGCTTGAACTGCTAAGTTAAGAGCGTCTCCAATTGAAAAACGGCCAATTAAAGCTTCAGGGAAATAATCAGTTTCATCACCCTCTAAAAGAGTGTAAAAGTTATCATCTGCATCATTTTCTGTTCCATCAGGAGAAATAAACATGTTGGTAGGAATTACAAATGAACCTGAAGTGTCACCAATCAACATAATATAGTCAGGTTTGTGGACTTCATAATAGGCAGCGATGTTTTGCTTGACTAGTGATGCAGTGTTCCATGATGGGTCTTTTAATAATGTTCCAACTTCAAAACCTGATGCTCTTTTCCATCTCATAAAAATGTTCATGAAATTTTCTAATTGAGAAGATGGATACACTATCAACATACTAGGACGAGAGAGGGGAAGAGAAGAGAGGTATGAATCATTGAAGTTGCTTGCCAGTTTCTTGTAAGAACTTAAAAATGCTTCTGAGATTTCTGTAGGAGGATCAACGTAATTTGTTCCTCTAACTTCAAAATCAAGAGATTCTAATACTTGACGATGTCCATTTCTTAAATCTTGATTAAGATTAATATCAACGGTAAATCCATGCATTTCTCTCATTTGGAAAGAATGACTTAGATTAACAATCTGATCATTGATATTACGGGTTGATTCAACAATATTGCCACTTTCATCATAAGTTACTAATAAAGCTGAATTTATAAAAAGTTCAGCTTCAGTAGCTGGCAGGGCAAAGGTTCTACTAATAATTTCTGGTAAATCCTCTGATCGCGTCAGTTCATAGGAATAATTTACACTATTCCCATAGGTGTTTACCTGTTCGTTGCTCAGGGCAAAAATGCTGGAAAATAGCATTAAAGCTAAAAGCGTATTAAAAAACTTCTTCATATATTTCCTCCATATTAATTTCAATATTATTTCACTTATCTAACCCAAATAATGCATTAGACCTTTGCGAATAGCACTCTTCATCAAAGTTTTACTGCATCATTCAGGTTTAATATATGAATATGCAATTTATATTCCTACGCAAATGTTATCTTGGGTTTCATCCGATTTATTCTATTCAGAAGAGTCCTTTTCTAAACATATTGACAAAAAAAGTAAAACCATAAAAATGATACAAATTAAATATTTAAAGGTGAAGATGAACAAAAAAGTAAAAATAATAAGTTCTAAAATATTCAAATATAAAACGAATTTAGTGGTGGGAATAATCACCATGATCTTCTTTGCTATGTTTAGTGGAGCTACTATTACACTATTGGTACCACTTTTTGATTATGTATTTACCAATTTAGACAGAGAAGTTATATACACAAGTAGTGGAGAAATTCTGACTGCTTTATCCAATAAGACATCTGACTTCATTAGTTCAGGGAATTTGAATATTTTTAATAAAAGTAGTCTTGATTTGTTAATAACCAACTATAAACAAGTTTTTGAGGACTCATCTCCAATTCAACTTCTCTATTTAGTATTAACGATAATCTTCCTGGCCCTTATCTTAAAAAACGTCTTTTATATGTTAAATAGATTTTCTTTTACTGCTTTAAAATCAAAAGCTGTAAGAGATATCAGGAATGAGATTTTTGATAGTTATTTAAAACAATCAGTTGCCTTTTTTAATAAGAATAGAGTTGGCGATTCAATTGTTAGAATGGTAAATGATGTTAACATGATTAGCGACTTATACATATCTTCAATATTTAACATTTTAAGAGATTTGTTAACGGTAGTAATTTTTATTTTTATAGCTATGTTTATCAATACAGAACTTTTTTTAATGAGTTTAATCATAGTGCCAATATTTACTTGGGGTGTTAGTTTCTTAGGCAAGAAAATTAAAAAATATGCTAAACGAATCCAAGGGCAAGCCTCTACTCTTTTCTCAAACATAGAAGAAGTCTTAAGTAGTATGAAGATAGTCAAGGCTTTTTCCAGAGAGAAGTATGAACAGGATAGAATGGGCATCGTTAATGATAAATATATGAAACTAAAGATTAAAAGCCAGATTTATGCTGCTCTAAATGTACCTTTGTCTGAGTTAACTTCTATGGCCACAGGAATAATTGTTATTTTAATTGGTGCCAGAATGATAGTTAATGATCAATCTGATTTTTCTCTGGGTAGCTTCACTGCTTTTTTGGCTGCTATTTTTTCCATGTTACACCCATTGAAGGTACTGACTAAAGCCTATACAGATTTTAAGAAAGCCAATGTTTCATTAGACAGGGTTGCCGAAGTTATCCATCTAGAACAAGAGATAAAAGAAGACCCTAATCCTATTCCTAAAGAGGATTTCATAGATAAGATTGTTTTGAAAAATGTAGTTTTCGGATATAAAGCAGATAAACATGTGATAAATGATGTTTCTTTTGAAATAAAAAAAGGTGAGACTATTGGTATCGTAGGTTCATCAGGTTCAGGTAAATCGACTATAATCAACTTAATTAATCGATTATATGACTATCAAAGTGGTTCAATTACTATTGACGGAGTTCCCCTAACTAAAATCAAAATTAATGACCTCAGAGCCTTGTTCGGATTAGTTACCCAAGAGTCTATTCTGTTCAGTGATACAATAGCTAACAATATTGCTTATGGTTCTCGTAAAGAAGTCCAGAGGGAAGATATAATAACCTCAGCAGAAATTGCTTATGCCAGTGAATTTATTGAAAAATTAGAAAATGGATATGATCAGATGTTAGACACTAAAGGGTCAAATTTATCAGGGGGACAAAAACAGAGAATTTGTATTGCCCGTGCTATTATCGATAATCCGCCAATCTTAATCTTTGATGAAGCAACCTCTGCTTTGGATACAGATTCAGAGAATAATGTTCAAATTGCTATTGAAAAAGCTACAAAAAACAGAACAGTAATCATGATAGCTCACAGGCTTTCTACTATTATCAGCAGTAGTAAAATTATTGTCATGGAAGATGGGAAAGTCGTTGGTATCGGAAAACATGAGGAGTTGCTTAATACTTGTGGCAGATATAAAGAATTATATGATTTGCAGTATAAATAAAAGAAGTTACTTTTTTTTGCATAGAAGAAGATAAAAACCGTGGCAGACATAAAAAAAATACGTAATTATTTACCCTATTTGATTGCTTGGAAGTTAAAGCATAAGAATGAGGCAAATCTCCAGATTGATTTTTATTGTGATAATGTGACAGATTATATCTGTTTTAAAAAGATTTTAGGACTATCTCCCCAGATAAGAGTGGTAGTCAAAGATAGAAAATTACAGAAAGCACTAGAATCTCTAGGTGTAATTACTATAATCTATCCATCCTATCCGGATGTAGTAATTATGTGTAGGCATTCAACTTGGCGATATCCTCTTCAAAATATTATCAAAATTGGGATGAGGCATGGTCCATATCATTTCAAAGATTTTATCAAAGCTAAGTCTTATAATGAATTTGACCTTTTTCTTTTTACATCCCCTACAGAAGCGATACAAGCTCAATACTTAGGAATAAAAAACGGAGTTGGAGTTGGATTCCCCAAATTAGATGATGCTTTCGATGGTTCTATTACTTCTGAACAGCTAAATAAACTAAGACATGAGCTGGGATTTAAGTCTGATAAACCTACCATCATATTCTCTGCAACCTGGAGCAAAAGTAATTATTCGGCTATTCTCAAATGGTATGATAAGTTAGATCTAATTTCAGAAAACTATAATATTCTGGTTACTGTGCATGAATGGACTCCAGAGTCTATCAAAAGTGAGTTAAAGAATAATCACAAGATCCATTATATTGAAGATAAAAATATTCTTCCATATCTAATGATTGCAGATCTAATGGTTGGAGATATTTCTTCGATTATTGCGGAATTTACTGCCCTTGATAAGCCTGTCATAACTTATAGAATACCTATTGGAGGACGAATATCTTCAGAGATTGTGGACATGTTAGATGAGATAACTTATCGAGTTGATACTTTTGAAGAGATGTATAAGACTATAGAAAAGGTCATTGATGGTGAGGATATTCATCAGGTTAAAAGAAAATTCTATAATGATAAAATGTTTGGTGAATTAGATGGGAAAGCAAGTTTAAGAGCTAAGGAGGAGATTGACAGAACAATCAATAAGTTAATTTCCAAGAGCTCTTGGGGTAAACCTTATTAATAAATAACTTGACTAACATATATTATCAACAAAATTAGGAAAAAAATATAAGGTAGAACTATTATGAAAATAAGTGGATTCTCATTTGTTAGAAATGGAGTAAAACTCTACTATCCAGTTGTTGAGTCTATTAAATCAATATTACCTATCTGCGATGAATTTGTGATTGCTATAGGTAAAGGTGATGATGATGATGATACAAGAGCAAGAGTGGAAGCGATTGGAGACCCCAAGATTAAAATTATTGATACAGTATGGGAAGAACAATATTATAAGAAAGGTGTAATCAATGGCATGCAAACCAATATCGCTAAAGAGCATTGTAGTGGGGATTGGCTCTTCTATGTTCAAGCTGATGAAGTCGTCCATGAGAAATATTTACCTGTGATTAAACAAAGATGCCAAGACTTACTTGATGTTGATGAAGTAGATGGTTTGCTTTTTAAATATAAGCATTTTTGGGGTGATTATAATCATTACCACATTGGTCATGGTTGGTACCCTAATGAGATAAGGATTATTAAGAACAAAGCTGACATCTATTCATGGCAATCAGCTCAATCATTCAGAAGATATGAATATTATGATAACCCCAGACAAGCAGAAGGAACTCGCAAGATAAATGTAGCTAGAGTTGAAGCTGAAATCTATCATTATGGTTGGGTTAGACCTCCTCATTTAATGCAAAATAAAAGAAAAGCTTTGGATAGTGTTCATTGGGGAAAGGGTAGAGCTCAAGAATATTATGATAAGGCACCTAAAGAGTTTGATTATGGTCCATTAGATCGCTTGGGAGAGTTCACAGGCACGCATCCTAAGGTTATGGAAAAGATGATTTCTGAGTTTAATTGGTCAGATAAATTGCAACTTGAAGGGAAACCAAATCCTTATCGCGAACTCCACAAACATGAGCAGTTTAAATATAGATTTCTAAGTTTTATAGAGAGATACTTTAATGGTGGAAAGCAGATTGGTGGTTTCCGTAATTATAATTTACTAAAAAAAATCTAATGTTAAGTGTTGCTGTAATAGTTAAAAATGAAGAAGGAAATCTACCCAGAATGCTGGAAAGTATTTCTTGGGCAGATGAAATCATTATCTTAGATACAGGCTCTGATGATAATACTAAGCAAATTGCTAAAGAAGCAGGATGTAAGGTTTATGAAAGTGAGTGGTTGGGATTTGGTAAATGCAAACAACTTGCAGTTAATTACTGTAGTCATGAATGGATCCTTTCTTTAGATGCTGATGAGGTAGTTACTCCCCAACTTAAAACAAAGATTCAACAAATCATTCAGTCCGATTCTGAATATGCCGGTTATAGAATAAAAAGAAAGTCTTTTTATCTAAATAAAATGATAAATCATTGTGGTTGGAATCATGACTATACATTGAGGTTGTTTCATAAAGATAAGGGACACTTTAATTCTAAGCTAGTTCATGAATCAATTCAGATTGATGGAAAAATTGGTTACATTCATGACCATCTCCTACACTATACCTACCCCAACATTGATAGTCATATATCCAAGATGGTCCTTTATTCAGGATTGGGAAGTGCTAGCTTGTTCACGAAAAAGAAAAAAACTACTTTACTGGGAGCTTGTTTTAAATCAAACTGGAAATTCTGGAAAATGTATCTTTTTCAGTTGGGCTTCTTAGATGGCAAGGTTGGCTTCATTCTTTCCTATAATTCAGCTATGGGAGTTTTTTGGAAGTATGCAAAACTATGGGAGTTGAACAGAAAATGATCTTTCATCTGGATACTGAAACTGAGTGGCGAGGAGGTCAGCAACAAGCAATTTACTTAATTGAAGGCTTGATTAAGAGAAATATAGAAGTCTTGTTGATTTGTCGCAATGATTCAAAACTATATGAGTATGCTAGGAAAAATAATCTTCCTGTGGAGACTCTTCCTTTGCTATCGGAGTATGATATCTTTTCAGCCCTTAAGCTGAGAAAACTCATCAAAAAACACCAGGCTTCATTATTGCATTGCCATAATTCTCACGCCTTAGGGCTAGCTCTTCTCACTAAATTTTTTATTGATATTCCCTTAGTTGCTTCAAGACGAGTAGATTTTCCCTTGCAAAAGAACATTTTTAGTCGATTCAAATATAAAACTTCTAAATTAAACAAGCTTATATGTATCTCGGATAATATTAGAAAGATTGTCAAGGCTTCAAATGTTCCTGAAGATAAACTAATTACTATTAGAAGTGCCATAGATATAACTAAAGCAGATAGAGATGGCGATATAGAAAATATTATATCAGAATTTCCTAAGTCTGAGTTTATTATTGGAACAGTAGCGGCCCTGACTGGCCATAAAGATTACCCAAATCTAATAGAAGCTGCTGAGCTAGTTTTACAAAAAAGAGCTAGTGTTAAATTTGTAGCTATCGGAGATGGTAAATTAGCAGATAACTTAAATGCTTTAATCTTAAGTAAAGGTTTGCAAGATAATTTCTTATTCCTAGGTTATAAAACTAATGTCTATGACTATTTGAAAAGATTCAATATCTTTGTTCTATCGTCAAAATTAGAAGGACTAGGGACAAGTGTTTTGGATGCGCTATCTTGTGGAAAAGCCATTGTAGCTACAAACGCCGGAGGAATTCCTGAGATGATAGTTGATAGGGTAAATGGTCTATTAGTCTCTAAGCAGAATCCACAGGAGCTGGCAAGGGCGATTGTTGAACTGATAGATGATGAAAAATTGAGAGATAAATTAGCCATAGAAGCAAAAGAGTCAGCAAAACTGTTTGATATTGCCCAGCTTGTTGATCAACACATTGCCTTATATCAAAGGTTGATGAAGAGATGAAAATACTAATTGTTCAGACAGCTTTTATCGGTGATGTTATCTTGATAACACCATTAATTAGAGAAACAAGGAAAATATTCCCTAGTGCTATTATAGATGTCCTAGTAACTTCGGGAAATCAAGCAATTCTTAATAATAATCCCCACATAAATGAGATTCTAATAACTGATAAGAAAAAAGTTTTGGACTATGTAAAAACTCTCTTTATTTTGAGAAAAAAAGCTTATGATCTTGCTTTAACCCCTCATAGATCTGCTAGAACTCTTACCCTCCTCTTTCTAGCCCAAATTAAGGAAAGAATTGGCTTTAATAGAGATATTTATCGCCACTTATTAACTTGTGGAGTGAGACACCCAAAAAGCCCACATAAGGCTGAGAAAAACCTTGGCTTACTAAAGCCTTTTCTAACTGACAATTATCCAGATTTAAAAACCTTACCTGAAATTCTTATAGATGATAAACTTAACTGGTATTCTGAACTCTTTCCTGATAAAAAAGATTATGAAGATAGTTCAAAATACCTTTATGCAGATAATAATATTGCTATTGCCCCAGGTTCAGTATGGAATACTAAAAGATGGAGTAAAGAAAACTATGTAGCCTTATCTAAGCTCTTGAAAGAGAAGGGATATAATTTAATATTTATCGGAAGCAAGTCAGAGCAAGAATTAGCCCAAGAGATTATCGATAGAGCTGGGATAGATGCAATTAACTCTTGTGGTTCTCTTTCAATCCTTCAATCTGCAGCTTTAATCTCACAATGTAAAGCTCTAATCTGCAATGACAGTGGAGCTCTACATATCGGCAATGCTGTCAATACTCCAGTTTTTGCCTTTTTCGGACCGACAGTTGAAAAATTTGGTTATTATCCATATCGCCCTCAGGATTATGTTTTTGAGATTGACTTGGAATGCCGTCCCTGTGGGATGCACGGTCATAAAAAATGCCCTTTAGGTCATCATAACTGTATGAAGATGATTGAACCTGGAATAGTAGCTGATAGAATTTTGGAAAAGTTAAACCCAAATAATACAGTAGACTGCTTTGAAGATAACTAGCTTTTAGCTAACTCGATAGCTTTTTTAATAATTTTTGCCCGTTTTGACCAAGTTAACTCTTGTGTTTGAGCTTCTATAAAAGCTTGAAATTCTGTATAAAGCTTGTCATCTGTAAGAAGCTTATCAATCTTCTTAGCAATCTCTTCCTCTTTACCAAGTTCATAAAGAAAACCATTATTATTATCCTTAATGACTTCTTCTATTGTTGGTAATTTTGAACCAATAACAGGGATTTGTTTGCTTAAATAATCAAAAATCTTCAAGGGAGAAGTAAGGTAATTATTAAAGAAAGTGTCTGTTAAGGTAACAAAACCTATTTTAACTTGGTCTAAAATCTTATGTAAGTCGGCTTTGTTTTGCCATAAAAAAACTTCAATCTTGTTAACATCATAGACTTTGCTTGCTTCTCTTAAGAAAAGATCACCCTCTTCTTCAGATTTAGCTCCGATAATCACAATGTTTGGTTTTGTTTCAGTGAGAGAGGCAATCTTGATAAGATTAAGTATGCCTTTATGAAGGTCTAGAGATCCAACATAACCTAAATATCTTCTTTGGGACAGGGGGGAAGGGGTAAGAGGTGATAAACCGGTTCGGGCCAGAATAAGCTTGGTATGAGGATAATACTTGGAATAAAGTTGAATTTGAGTATTTGTTAAACAAAAAACACCATTTAAGTGGGGGATGTATTTCTGTTCAAGTCTCTCTTGTTTAACCTTTTTCTTAATATTAATATCATCTCTTAACGATAAATCTGTAAAAAAATCGTGAGTTTCAAGAAATACTTTACACTCAATTTTACTTTTAAGTTTTATCAACAAGGGCAAAAATGTAACATTTCTAGTGATTATCGCATCTATCTTACTAGTCTTTTTTAATCTGAGGATTTGAAAATATACTTGGTAAAAGTAAAGTGAGTTAAATCTCTTATTGAGTAAAACCTTGAGAGGTCTTATTTTCAACCCTTTTTCCATGGGAAGTCCTAAGACTTCATTGAATATCGCTTCAGGGGTCTTATCACTGTTTTTTTTGATGAAGAAGTAACAGGTATCGATTTCTTTGGCTAAAGAATTCACGGTGTATGATGTAAATGTTAGACTGGGAGAGTTTGAGGGAAACTCACCGGAGTGGACGTAGATTATATTCATTATCTCATCCTCTCGATAATCTTTAGATATGAATTAGCTAAGGTTTTCCGATCAAATGTTTTAACAAAATCATCTGCTACAGTACGATTTAGATTATTGCTTCGATAATTAGTATAGAGAAGTTTTAGTTGATTCTTTATGGAATCAAGATCATCATCGAAGGCAATATAGGCGTTATTATAATTAATTAACAAATTATAAAGCTCTTTCTTAGTGGAAAGAACTGCGAAAATAGGTTTCTTTAATCTAAAGTATTCAAAGACTTTCCCTGTAACTACCTCTGTTTTATTTGAGTTAGTTGATAATAAAAGCAAAACATCTGATTGAGAAATTTCTGCTAAACAGGAGTGATGCTCCATATATCCGACAAAATCAATTTTATCTTGCAGATTAGGATAGTTTTTTACCCACTTAGAATTCTCAATGTCCCCAATAATTTTGCCGTTGATCTTGATTTCATCTGTTTCATCCAGTAACTGATTTAATCCCTTAAAAAAGGAACTGGGACTATGCAAGGTATTTAATCTTCCCATATAACCAAAGCTTAAAATATTATCATTATTAGTGTTGGAAGAAATTTCTAGGTTTGTGAAATCATCTTCATCATATCCATTATAGATGACATGAACTTTTTCAGCAGGAATATTCTTATCAATAAAATTGCTTTTTGCTGTTTCTGAAATAGTAACAATATTATCACAGTTCTTGAGTACATTTCGCTCTATTTCTATCTGCTTTTTCTGTTTTTTTGCCTTGTGAAAAAGTGAATTACTTGTCCATTCATCCCTGAATTCAATTATACTTCTAATTTTGTATTTCATGGCTAATTTTATAGCAAAAATATGTGAGCTATGCGGTGGAGAAGTAGATATGATTAAATCAAAGTCGTGCTTTTTATGTAAAGTCTTTGCTTTATAATAGGCAGAGAATGCCCATAAGAATGATTTATCCGGGATTAAAAGGGATGATAGCCATTTCTTTATATCTCCCAAAAAATATGAATAATAATCTAATACTCTTATTATTTGGCACTTGCAACTGATTTCATCTAGTAATGATTGGTCAAATACCTTGATTCTTCTTTTAGCAGTAAGGACGAAAATTTGATACTTATCCTGAGGAAAATTTTTAATCAGTTTTGATATTCTTTGAACTCCAGGACCACCTTCTGGTGGAAAATGATAGGACCAGATCAATATTTTTTTCATATTTATTTCACCTAATTTGATATTCAAGCTTTATAAAATTGTCATTATCAGCTGTGTCAAGGTAAAATATTAATTTATTAGAAACGGTCGTGGAAATTTTAACCCGAATATTACAGGATATATTTCGGACGGCATTATTTTTTTGCCTAAAAAAGCTATCATAATTGTTGTGAAGATTCATGATATATGCCTTCAACAAAAGCAATTGGGAGAACCTAAATTTTTATGAATATACATATTATCCCAAATAATGCAGTAGATCTTTGAGATTAGCACTATATTCTTTTGCAAAAGTAACTTCCATAATTCTCCCGAACATATATTATATGCGTTCGAATTCTGTAAGTTATTTTGCTAAAAGAAGCTGCACTCTTCGCCTGTGATACGTAGCTTTAGCGAAGTATTACTAAAGTTCTACTGCATCATTCGGGTTAAATAAAAGTATTGACAATAAATTGAGAAGGAATCTTATGAATATCATTTATAATTTTGGAGAAGTAATGCTGTTTAATTCAATTGATTTTATTGTCTTTTTGGTGATAGTCTTTTTTATTTACTGGTTTGTGGTAAATAAAAATATTAGAAGTCAAAATCTTTTTATCTTGATAGCCAGTTATATTTTTTATGGGTGGTGGGATTGGAGATTTTTATCACTAATAATATTCTCTTCATTTGTTGATTTCTATGTTGGTAAGGCCTTAAAGACTGAAGGAAGAGATGAGATAAGAAAACTATTAGTCTTAGTTAGTGTTGTTGTTAATTTAGGTTTATTGATTGCTTTTAAATATTATAACTTCTTCATCGATAGTTTTGTTTCTGCTTTTTCTTTTTTCGGTTACACAATGGAGACCAACAGATTAAGGATAATTCTTCCTGTTGGGATCTCTTTTTATACTTTTCAAACCTTGAGTTATTCAATTGATGTATATAGGAAAAAGATTAAGGCAACTACAGATTTTGTGGCTTTTTTTGCCTTTGTCAGCTTCTTCCCACAGTTGGTTGCAGGGCCAATAGAACGGGCATCAAATCTTTTACCTCAATTCTCAACTCCCAGGAAATTTAATTATGACCATGCTGTTGAAGGAACAAGGCAAATCTTGTGGGGATTGTTTAAGAAAATAGTCATTGCTGATCATTGTGCCACATATAGTAATGTTATTTTTAATAATTATGGTGATTATTCTGGTAGTACACTTTTTCTGGGAGCCTTCTTTTTCACTTTCCAAATCTATGGTGATTTTTCAGGATATTCAGATATTGCTATTGGAACAGCAAAACTATTTGGTTTTAAACTAATGCAAAACTTTGCTTTTCCCTATTTCTCTCGCAATATAGCAGAGTTTTGGAGAAGGTGGCATATTTCTTTATCATCATGGTTTAGAGATTATTTATACATCCCTTTAGGGGGTAGTCGAGTTCAAAGATCAAAACAAATAAGAAATATATTTATTATATTTCTTGTAAGTGGTTTCTGGCATGGAGCAAATTGGACTTTCATAGTGTGGGGACTTATTCATAGTCTTCTCTTTCTCCCATCATTTTTTGTGAAAGGGAATAGAAGATATATTGATATAATCGCATCACATAGAATAATACCTCCTGTTAATGAAATCGCAAAAATGGTGTCAACTTTCTGCCTAATCGTTCTATCCTGGGTATTTTTTAGATCACAAAATATCAAACAAGCTTTTAGCATAATTGGAGAAATCTTCTCTACATCACTTTTTACATTACCAAATTATCCAGATGAAACTAAAGCTCAATCAACAATTTATATGATAATCGTGATGTTAGTGATTGAATGGTTAGGAAGGAAAAAAGACTTTGCTTTAGCAGAATTAAACAGCAGGATTAAGATGCCTTTTAGACATCTTCTGTACTATAGTCTTCTTTATACTATTCTTTGGTTTAGCAATGTACAGCAAACTTTCATATATTTTCAGTTTTAAGGATGAATATGCAACATTATCTTAAAAAAATGGTCTTGTTTTTTATTATCCCCATCGTATTGCTGATTAGCTTAGAAATTGTCTTACGATTAATCCCAAATGATTACAAAAGGAAAAGAGAATATATTCACGAGCATGGAGGTGAAATTGAGAATTTAATTTTGGGATCTTCCCATACTTATAAGGGAATTAAACCAGATTATTTTTTACCCCACTCTTATAATTTAGCCTATTCTGCTCAATCTTTACTTTTTGATAAAATGGTTTTGGAGAAGTATCTAGCAGAACTGCCAAACTTAAAAAGAGTTGTTATCCCAATCTCTTATTTTTCCTTGAGGAAAGATCTTGGATTTGATGAAGATTCTCCGAGAAAATATGATTATTTTAGATATCATGGGGTTGCTTCTGAACTGTTATCAAGATTCGACTTAGAGTATTATTCAGTTATTATGAATAAAGGATTCAAAAAATCTTACAAGGTTGCTAAAGATTACCTGGTTAAAAATAAAGATTTAATTACTTCTGATTCTTTAGGTTGGGAAATTGTTCATGGGAAAAGGAAGAAAATAAATTTTGCTGATGATGCTCAGAGGTATATTACATATCACAATAGAGGAGTCGAAGATTTCTCTGACAATTTAACTGTTTTATCTGATATCAAAGCTAGCTTAGCTAGCCAAGGAGTGAGTTTGATTCTGATTACTACTCCTGTTACGGATGAATACTTAGATTTACTCGATAAAGAAGCTTTAAATCGAATTTATCTAGCTATTGATGAGTTTATCCAAGAGAACCCAAGTGTGAAATATTACGATTTTATCTCGGAGAGGACCTTCGTTCACGAAGATTTTTATGATTCTAATCATCTGAATTTTACCGGAGCTATCAAATTTTCCCAATTGTTAGCTGAGGTCATTCAAGCAAAGGATTCACTTACAAAAGGAAATGTTAAATGAGCGCTGTTGCAAATAAGGAAATGAAATTTATCGATATCCACTGCCATTTAGCTAATTTTTTAGCACATCAAGCTGGTGGAGTTATAGAACCTGATCGTGAGATTATCCATGTATCCACGGCCTTAAACAGTCATGAGATTAAATTGCATGAGGAAAAAGGTATAAAGTACTGGTTTGCCGGGCTGCATCCTCAAGATAGCAAGATGTCTAATGAAGATATCAACGAATTTCTTTGCAAGTTGCCTTACGATAAGATTACAGGTATTGGGGAAATCGGATTAGATAGACGTTTTGTGGAAAAAAAGAGACAGTTTTATCTTTTACAGATTCAATTAGAGAGGGCTTTAGAACATGATTTGCCTACTCTTTATCATTTGGTGGGGTATGAGTATGATTTTATCAAACTACAAAAGAAAATTAATTTACCAAGAATGAAGATTATCCATGCTTTTAACTCCTCCTATGAGGTTTTTAAAGAGTTAGATAAATTGGGTTTTTATTATTCAATCGGGACAAGGTTACTGGAGAATCCCAAAAATAAAAGAACCATAGATGCAATATTGAGCGAGAAAAGATTCTTCCTGGAAAGTGATGCTCTTAACCTTGCTAATTTATTTGATGTAAAAAGAGTTGCAGAAATAATAGAAAGAGATTATAATATAAATATCAATGAAATTAAAGAGATTCAAGCCCAGAATTTTAAAAATCTCTTGAAGGAGAAGTGTGAGTCTTTATCAGAGAAGTAGCTTAATCGTAGATGAGAGATCACTTCAAGGATTCCAGGAGAAGAGAATCTTAGTTATTGGCTTAGGTGGAGTTGGAGGTTATGCTGTAGAAGGATTAGCTAGAGCAGGCTTTAAAAAGTTCGTATTAGTCGATTTTGATGTGGTTAGTGAGAGTAATATAAATCGTCAAATCATAGCTCTTCATTCTACGATTGGCAGATTAAAGAGTGAATTATTTAAAGAGAGAGTCTTGGATATAAATCCTCAAGCTGAGGTTGAGATAATTACCGAATTTTTTGATGAGAAGTTAAGGTTAGAGTTGTTAGATAGGGTTGATTTTGTGGTAGATGCGATAGACAGTTTAGGGCCAAAGGTAGGTTTGTTAGAAGATTGTTATAATAAAAAGATTAAGGTAATTTCTAGTATGGGGTCAGGCAACAGATTAGATCCCAGCAAGATAAGGATAGCAGATTTAGCCAAGAGTAAGAATTGCACTTTAGCCAGCAGGGTTAGGAAGTATCTTCGCAGAAGAGGAATAACTAAGGGAATACCTGTTGTTTATTCTGAGGAGTTACCTATAAAGGATTACTTGAAAGAAGGGAGAGGTGAAGCTGTTGAGGCTAGCACCCGAGGTCGAGATAGAACCTTAGTGGGTTCGATTTCATATTATCCGGCTATCATGGGGATGATGATGGCCTCTTATGTCATTCGTTATTATATAGAAGAGGAGTAATAAATGCGTGAAGCTGAGTTGTATTCAATCTGGGCCAATCAGATGCTTAATCATGATTTACATACAACTACAGGCCAAGCAATTAGAGTAATATATCCCGGTAATTTGAATAGTGATAGAGGAGCTGATTTCAAAGATGCAACTCTAAAGATAGGAGATGTTGAGTATCATGGGGATGTGGAGATTCATATTAAAAAGAGAGATTGGTTAAGTCATAAACATCAAAATGATCCGGAGTACAACAAGGTAATTTTACATCTAATCTGGGAGAATGATAAGAGCCGGGTAATGACTCATTCCCATAAAACAATTCCAACTCTGTTATTATCTGAGTTTTATTTACCCGATAAAGAGATTCCTCAAAAGATAGCTTATGATTGTCATTTTTTTAGTGGATTAGATAAGAATCAATTAAATTATGTCTTATTGAAATGTGGGCAAAAGAGGTTAAGCGAAAAAGCTGATATCATACGTCAAATAAGCTATCTTGAGCCTTATGAAGAGACTATTTTTAAGGTTATAGCAGGTGCATTGGGCTCACCCAATAATAAATTAGGGATGAAATTACTTGCTTCTGAGGTGAAAAAGAGAGAGCTTAAAATGCTATCATCTCATGACCTTCCAATCTATGTAGAGCAGGTGAGCAAGAATGTGGGCTTATCCGAAGATAATCGACATAGCAGTATTTGGCAGCAATTCAGAATCAGGCCTGCCTCAAAACCTGAGAAGAGAGTCAAAGAATATATTCAGCTTAGATGGTTATTTAGGCATGAGAACTTTGCCATCTTGCTTTGGGATATTTTTAACTCTTCTGACACAGTCAAGGACTTCATTGGTAATGTTGATAAACTACTTAATTCCACTTATGAAGAGAGCTTGTTTGGTTATGAATTAATCAAAATTATAGCTTATAATTCACTCCTGCCTTTCATCTATTCTTTAGTATCTGATTTAAAGCATAAAAAAAATCTTGCCAAGATTAATCAATTTATAAAAGACTTCCCAAAAATAGGTAACAATAGGGTAATCAACTCATTTATGAACAAGATAAGCGATTATCAAAAGCTGAATTTAGAGAATAGAGAGATCTATTATCAAGGTTTATATTACCTTATGAATAATTATTGTCGGAGACATGATTGTCAGTTATGTCGTCAGGAAAGAGATTTGTATTTAACTATAAGAGAAAAATAAATGAAAGAATTAACTACAGAGAGTAAAAAGAATGAATTAATTGATATGCTTACACGTTTTTATGTGCATATCATTAGGTCAGATGAAGAGATTAAAAAGAATGAAATAGACATCTTGTATCCTTTATTATTGAATTTATTTAAAAGCTTACCCATATCATGGGAAGTTTATATAAAAGAGATAATGAATGAGGAGTATGATTTAGTTAATGTCATTAATTTTCTTAATCGTAATTTGAATCAATTAGACAAAATTAGAGTAATAATTACTCTAATCATCATGGCCTTTTCCGATAGTGATTTTGAAATGTATGAGATATCATCAATCCAAAGCATGATGAAATATTTCAAAATTGATGGTTCAGGATTCATGGACTTGATGAGAAATTTAGAATTAAAAACTACTGCCCCTCTTCGTATTACAGATATATCATCAATCTTCCAATTTGAGAATTCTCTTTTTACTGATTATTTAGTTGTGGGCAAATCTGAACGATGTAATTTGAGATTTAAAGATCCAACTCTTGCTAACATTGAGTTAGTAATGTTTGGGATTGATGCTAATTATTTTCTCATTGCCGGACCAAAACCTTCGGTTAAGCTTAATGGTAATGAACTAAGAGCTAATCATATCTACTATCTCCCTCAACAATGCAAAATTGAGATTCAAAAACTAAAGTTCAATACCAAATTTGTGGATAAGCTAATGCAGAATATGGATAACTGTGATGTCATTAACTTCACTAAAGCTGATTATGATTTTAAAATATCTTGTGAAGGTAATCAATTTTATATCAATGTTCGCAGAGGATATGTTTATAAAAATGGTAAATCTGTCTCATATAATCGAGACTTGCCAATTTTATGGGATGATAATCTCAGAATTAAAGGTTATGCAGCTTTTTCATTGATAGATGTTCTAGATGAGAAAGAGAGAATAGGCATAGATGACCTTGCTCCCGATGTCCTTTATCTCAACTTAGATAACGGCTTCTATAGTCTAGTTAAGCACTCAAGTGACAAAGCAATAGCCCAAATTGAGAATAGAAACAATTCCTATCATTTTATTCCCTTAAAAAAGAATTATCAATTCCTTATCAATGGGGAAGATTTTCTAAATGAGAAGATTATTCAACTAAATGAAGATATTATCACTATAGAAGTTCTGAAGGGTGCACATCTTGCTGTTGATAAATCAGCTCAGAATAGTGAGAAAGCTCTGGGAAAACAACTTAAGAACAAGGTTAAACAGCAACTTAGAAACAGGGACAGCTTCAATTTCAGAATCAATAACTTCTTTGATTTAGTAGAAGTGCCTTTTGAAATCAACAATTTGGAAGTTACAGCTATAAAACATTATCACAAAGATAAGACTATTGGTTTAGATAATATCTCTTTCAATGCCAAACAGGGAGAGCTGATTGGGATTTTAGGTCCTTCCGGGTGTGGTAAATCAACTCTGTTAAAGACGCTTGTGGCAGAGTTTCAACCAACTCACGGCAAGATAGAAGTAGATGGGAAATCACTCTATAAAAATCGATCTGAGTTCATGCAGTACTTTGGATATGTTCCTCAAGAGGATATGATTTTCGCTAATCTGACAGTATTTGAGAATATGTATTTCTATGGCCGCTTGAGGATGCCAAATGTTCCACAAAATCAACTAATTTCCAAGATTGATAATATCCTTAACCAAGTTACTTTAGCTCATAAAAGAAATACCTTAGTCGGGAATGATTCTAATAAGATACTAAGTGGAGGACAAAGGAAAAGACTCAATATAGCCCTCGAGTTATTATTTGAGCCAATAGTGTTAGTTTGTGATGAGCCCACCTCTGGTTTGTCTTCATTTGATGCAGAACAAATTATTGAACTCTTGCATGAACAGAGACGTCAGAACAGAATAGTTATCATAACTGCTCATCAACCCAATGCTTATATCTTCAAGAAATTTTCTAAAGTATTATTGATGGATAATGGGGGAAAAGAGGTGTTCTTTGGTTCACCAACCCAGGCTTTCTCATATTTTCAAGAAGAGTTGGAGGTAATTAAATTTAGAAAAAGTTTGTTAGATCAAAAAGTTAAAGATGCTAATCCCGACTTTTTCTATGATATAATCCTATTCCCAGAATATGATGTGCGAGGAAATATTAAGTTTGAGCAAATTAATCAACAAGTCGTAACTAAACGGAAGTTTTCTTCAGAATATTGGCGAGATAAATATAAAAGAAAGATACTTTTTCAACTAATTACCAAAGAAGATAGTGATGAAAGAGTTCAGGTAGAAAAGAAAAAGATAAAATATCGCAAGAAGTTATCTTACTATGCCAGGTTAGTTCAATTTTCAACCTACTTACATCGCAACCTAGTGAATAAGTTGAGGAATAAGACCAATCTCATGATAACTTTCCTAGAAGCTCCCTTATTAGCTCTAGTTGTTGCCTATATCTTGAGATTAACCCCTACCAGCGATAAATATTCATTTTACGAGAATCCTAACATAACCCTTTATCTTTTCGTAAGTATCATAATATTTATCTTCTTTGGAATGACAAATAGTATTCATGAAATTTTGGAGGAGAGAAAGTTTATTCTACGAGAAAAGGTAAGAAATTTAAAAATATCGCATTATCATATTTCAAAGTTTTTAGTCTTGGGAATTTTTACTGTTGTCCAGGCTTTACTTTTCCACTTAATCAGCTCTTCCATCCTAGAAATAAGAGGATTCTTCTTTTTGAATGTCTTATATTTCTCTCTTTCTGGTTTAATAGGTTTATCAATTGGTTTGCTTTTCTCTAGCTTTATCAATGATACAAAGGGTGTAATTAATATTTTACCTTTGATTCTTATCCCGCAAATAATCTTTGGTGGAGCAGTGATTCAGTTTGATAAAATGAATAGAAACTTAACAATTATGAAAAAGAATCCAATTCCTGAAGTTGTTCAAACAATTCCTTCACGCTGGTTATTTGAAGGTTTGGTAACAGGTTACTCAACAGAAAATGTAAATAATAAAGAATTTGAGAAAATTGATAAAAAGATATTGACACTTGAGAAAACTTCTGTTTTAAGTAAAACTGAACTTAGAGATGAGAAATATGAACTCATTGAGGAAATGAATATCAGGTTTCCTAAGAGAAAATTTACTAACCAGGATATCAACTTAATTGTTGATATGATGTATGGCAGATTTAAAAATCGGAGTATGAATGTATTCATCTCACCAAGAAAGAAATTCTGGGGAGTTGAAGTAAAGACTGTTAATGTGAATATAGTTATAGTACTAACTTATATTATGTTGATTAATCTACTTTTAGCGATTAGATTAAAATATTATTATAATGAATAAATTTAAAATAGGAAGGAGAAATTATGCGTAAATTAATATCATTGTTGTTAATGTTAATTTTATTAGTTACCTTAATTGGTTGTGGTGAAAAGGCTGGTGAAAAAGGTCAAATGAATGAGGGTGAATCAGAAACAAAAGAGCTTGATCCAAATCAAACTGAGGTGTTTCAGATTAGACAAGACCCTTTACCTTTCGAAGTTGTGATCAAGAGCTTACGTCCGGTAGGGAAAGAGATTGCTAAACAAACCCCTGCAAAGGCATTTCGCGTTAGTGAAAATCCTTATGATCAATCTTTTGCCATTGGGGTTATTAGTGCAGATGCTGTAATGGCAATCAGTTCTCAAGATGAGACAAAACTTAGAAGTTACACTGAAGTTCTAATTGAATACTCTAAAAATATAGGGCTAAAGGATGAGATTTTGATGATGGCAGATGAAATTCAATCTGTCCTAGGTACTAATAATGCTGATAAGTGGGAGAGACTAGAAGAACTAATTATCAAATACCAAATTGAAGTTGAACTAGCACTCTATGAAGCTGATATGTTAGACCAGTTTACTTTGATGCAATTAGGTGGATGGTCAGAGGGATTATATCGCATAAGTTCAATGTATTTGGAAAATTGGGATGAGAAAGGTGCTAAAATTATTAATCAAAAAGGAATTGTTAATAGTTTAATCAATAACCTTCAATATATCAAATCTAACAAGATTAAAGAAGCTAAATATTACTCTTTAGCATCTGAAGGTTATGCCAAGATTAAAGATATTATCTACAGTGTGGGTGATGATCAATTCTATACAAAAGATGATTTAAATCACGTGAATAAAATTACTAAAGAGATAGTTGAATCAATTCAGAAGAAATAACAAAAACTATGAGAAATTTAAAGCCCCTGCCTAGATTTAGGCGGGGGCTTTTTACGTGAAAGGTTTACTGTACCATTCGGGTTAAACCCAAATAATGTAGTAGATCTTTGAGAATAGCACTATATTCTTTTGCAAAAGTAACTTCCATAATTTTCAGGAATATATATATTATATGCCTTCAAATTCTGTAAGTTATT
>JAEKNW010000321.1 GCA_016838885.1 Candidatus Cloacimonadota bacterium | reverse complement strand
TGGTACACCATATAAGGGAGGGATTAAAGACCTTAAACTTAATCCTCAAGCTGTTAATATAAAAGTAGAACAGGAGTTTTGCGAGACCATAAATGAGAGTTTTACCCTGGAACGCAATGAGGTGAAAGTTTTAGATCTTTATCCTAAAAACATAGCAGGGACCATAACAGTAAATACTGATAAACAGGCAGAGGTAGTCATAAACGGGAAAACTTTTCAAGGAAGTGTAGCTTCTACAAAATATTTACCAGGAAACATTTCGATAAAAGTAACACAAGCATTTTGTGAAACAATCGAGGAAAATTACTCTTTAAGTGCCAATGAAGACAAGGTTTTTGATTTATTCCCTCCTAATATCTCAGGTTCTCTTACTGTTAATACCTCATCTCAAGCTAAGTTAGTAATCAATGGAGAAGTTTTTACAGGCAGTATCAAAAGCAAAAAATATTTACCCGGACAAATTAACCTTACCCTTAACCAAGATTTTTGCCAACCTATCAAGGAGACTTTTACCCTAAATACTGATGAAGATAAAATCTTAGATCTTTATCCGCAGGATATTTCCGGTTACTTGACTATTAATACTAACCCTAAAGCTAAAATATTCCTGAATAATAATCAATATCAAGAGGTTAACAAAGTGAGAATGGTCCCCCAAGTGCTGGAAATTAAAGTTACACAGCTCAAAGCTGATGATATCATCAGAGTTATTACCCTAAAAACAGGGGACGACATCTCCTTAGACTTATACCCAGAGATAAAATGCTCAGGTATTGATATCGTTACAATTCCAACCACAGCCTCTATTGAACTTACCGGTGATGCCGGTGAACACTACACTGCGACAGGCAGAAAAAGCTTCATTGATATTCCCATCGGAACTTATGAACTGATCATCTCTAACGAGGGGTATAAGACTCATAAAGAGACCATTAATTTAACTGTTGATAATACTATCCAGAAACAGATTTCTTTGGAAGAGGGATCTGACGCCCCGGAAGGTTTTGTCTTGGTTGAAGGTGGGACTTTTCATAATGGTACAGCTAATGTTACTCTCTCTGATTTTATCATCGGTAAATACGAAGTTACTCAAGCTGAGTGGCAAGAGATCATGGGGAATAATCCTTCTTACTTTAAGGGAGACAACAATCCAGTAGAACAAGTAAGCTGGTACGATGCAGTTGAATTTTGTAATAAGAAGTCTGTCAAAGAGGGACTAGACCCTGTTTATTTAGGTTCTGGAGCTAGTATAAAATGTGATTTTAGTAAAAACGGCTATCGACTTCCCACTGAAGCTGAATGGGAATATGCTGCTCGAGGCGGAAAAAAGTCTAAAGCTTATACTTACAGTGGGAGTAATAATATTGATAAAGTAGCTGAATATAAAGCGAATAATAATAAATCTACTAAAGCTGTTGGTGGTAAAAAGCCTAACGAACTGGGTATCTACGATATGTCCGGTAATGTTTGGGAATGGTGTTGGGATTGGTATGGGTATGAAGACTACAGTTCTAGTTCAGAGAGTAATCCTCTAGGTCCTAATTCGGGCTCTTACCGTGTGCTTCGGGGTGGTGGCTGGTACAGCAGTGCAGCTTATTGCCGGGTGGCTAATCGTGACTGCTACAGCTCGACGTATAGCAGCTACTTTGTAGGCTTTCGCCTTGCCCGCAGTTCAAATTAACTTTTGAGCTATAAACAAAAAGAAATTTCCGCAGGTATTGCGAGGTGGGCGAAATAAAAAAGCCCACCTAAGCAAGACCTAAGGGAATTTCGAAATTTTTCTTTCACCACAAAGCCACAAAGAACACAAAAGAAGAGGAAAAATAAGAAATCTAGCCACTGATGATACTGATGAACACGGATAAAAGCATCTTCTGTCGGACGGTGGACAGCTTGTCCGCCACTAAGCTGGAAGCTTGGTGAATCTGGCGCCAAGGGTGGCCCCAGTCCATATCCCCTTGCTTCAGCTAGCAGGAGATTGACAACATGGTTAGATTCTGGCAACTAGTGGCATGGAGTGGAAGCGTCCCGCTTCCACAAACCAAGCTTGAAAAGCTTGGTGCGGGCAAGTTGCCCGCGTTCCCAGTTAGGGCGGCAAGATGCCCCCAGTCCATATTCCCCTGCTTCAGTTAGCAGGAGATTGACAACTTGGTTATGAATCTGCCAACAGGTGGCATGGAGTGGAAGCGTCCCGCTTCCACAACCAAGCTTGAAAAGCTTGGTGCGGGCAAGTTGCCCGCGTTCCCAGTTAGGGCGGCAAGATGCCCCCAGTCCATATCCCCCTGCTTCAGTTAGCAGGAGATTGATACCCTGGTTAGATTCTGGCGACTAGTGGTATGGAGTGGAAGCGTCCCGCTTCCACAACCAAGCTTAAAAAGCTTGGTGAAATCTGGCGGCAGGTGGCATGGTGTCAATAGAAGTTTAAAATGGTACAGATTTGGAAGTTTAATCTGGTACACTATTGTAACTCATTATTAGTTATATTTTCCCTTTCATTCTATAAC
>JAEKNW010000320.1 GCA_016838885.1 Candidatus Cloacimonadota bacterium | reverse complement strand
AGGAATATATATATTATATGCCTTCAAATTCTGTAAGTTATTTTGCTAAAAGAATCTGCACTCTTCTCTAAAGCTCTACTGCACCATTCGGGTTAAAAGGAGTCATAATGAAAAATGCAGAAGAGAGTTTAAACTTTATAAAATCCTTAGTAGAGGATAATCGTAAGTTAGCCTTAGGAAGTGGGATGCCCTCAATTATCTGGGGATTATTTGTAATAACAGCCTTGTTACTTACATATTGGGGAATACAAAAACCTATGACGAGTGGATTTTACTACATGTCAGTCTGGCTAATTGCTAGTAGTTTAGGCTGGATAGTATCTAGCATAATAGAGGGTAGACGGGAAAAGTGTAGTGTATCGACATATTCTCAGCAGATATTGGGAGTGATTTGGTTTTCTCATGGAATAGCCATGATGATCTTAGCATTTGTAACATCTTCAGCAGGATTGGTCAATTACTATGCAATCTCGCCCATGATGGGAACAGTCCTGGGAAGTGCCTTTTTCATTAATGGTTGGTTGAATCAATACAAGTGGTTAAGAACAGTAGGAATCTTATGGTGGATTACTTCAATTGGCCTCTTTTATTTAGTCAAAGTAGAAGTATATGGGGGGATAAATACTCTTCTTTATTTTGCCGGATTAATGTTCTTACTTCAAGTAGTACCTGGTATAAAGCTGGAGATGCTTTGGAGAAAGGAGAATAGGTAAATGGTTAGCGAGAAGGAAGCTGTATTTGATTATAATGAGATAGATGATGTAATTCATGCTTGAATCAGATTAGCTATAATGACCATTCTATTAGCAAGAGGGAAAACAGATTTTGCTACATTGAAGAAACAGACCAAAACATCTGATGGTAATCTTAGTACTCATTTAAGGAAACTAGAGGATGCCAGTTATATAACAGTTAAGAAAAGTTTTGTAGAGCGTAAGCCCATAACTGTATATTGGATAAGTGATGAAGGAAAGCGAGCTTATTCAAATTATTTAAGTACAATTGAAAGATTAATAAATATAAAGGACTAAAATGATGAAGAGAATAGTTATAATGATATTAATGCTGGTGGTGATGTTTAGTTTGTTTGGAAAAACAGCTGAAGATTATATCAAATCAGCCCAAGCAATAGAGAATATTGATATATTTAAAGCAATTGAGATCATGGAAGAAGCTTCTGAAGAGTTTCCCAAAAACGCTGATGTATTAAGTCTTTATGGTTTAATGGTAAGTAAAGGTGCGGGGCAAGCTTCTATGTTAAAAGCCGAGGGAATGGTCTCAAAAGCTGAGAAGATATTTACTCAAGCTTTAAAAATTGAACCAAATCATAAAGATGCAATTCTCTCAAGGGGTATCTTAAGGGTTAATGTCCCTAAGTTTTTTAACAAACTATCTAAGGGGATAGAGGATTTAGAAAACATTGTTTCACGTCCAGGCTTAAGCAATGATGATTATCTCTTAGCTTCCTATTATTTAGGGTTAGGTCATGAGAAGAAAAGGGAGTCTGAGAAAGCAGTAGAATACTATAAAAATATCGTCAGATATGGGGCTGATTCTCCTTTCTACCAAGATAGTTTAAAGAGATTAGAACAATTAACTAATAAGAGTGCAGAAGAGTTGATACCTAGTAAAGATATGGAAGTTCAGGCAGATAAATTCATAGAGCAAGAAGATTATTTAAAAGCTTATGAAATTCTAACAGAAGCAACAAAACAAGATTCTTCCAACATAGATTTATATCTCAAGTACTTAAATGTGATTCGGGTTGTTTCCCAGCAGGGATATGATGAGCGGACCTATAATGATGTAGCTTTTATGACAGATTTAGCTTTCAATGTGGCCCATACCTTAAGAAGAATAGTTGAACTGATGCCTGAAAACGAGGATTTTAGATTATTGAAGGCTGAGGTCTTATCACAGCTTCCATTCTTTGTAAAATCGCTTGAGGAAGCTAGAGATGAAACAGAATGGATTATCAATAACAGTATGCTTGGGAAAAATGTAAGATCTGCTACTGCATTAAAAAAGAGGATAGAAGCTAGAATTGAGAGAAAAACTTTAACAGATCAGTTTGTGGATAGTGAAGATCTTTCTCAAAAAGAGCAGTTAATAGCTAAGATGCAGTTCGATAAGACAGAAGCAGAAGAACCTGAAGGGATGTCAACAAAGGTAACTTTATCATTAGGTTTTGGAGATTATATAGCTCCTCAAACTGCTGTTTGGGTGGAGGATATGAAAGGTAATTATGTTGCTTCAATCTATGTTTCTGGCTTTAGTGCTGCAATCAAAGAAAAGCAAGTGCATTTACCTACTTGGGCCAAGAAATCTGTATTTGAAGATTCAATAGTGAAGATAACCGGGGCTAGTATTGATAGTGGGAAACATATCTTTTACTGGAATAACAGGGATAAGGAGAATAGATTGCTGACTCGTGGAGATTATTATGTTATTGCAGAAGTCTCCCATTGGCCTCATGCAAATTATTCAATCCAAAAAGTTAAACTAAGTTTAGGTGGCAAAAGCTTTTATCAAAGCACTAAAGGTGATCTGGTAATTAGTGAACTAAAAGTAGAATATTAATCCCAAAGCCCTACTGCACCATTCTGGTTAATCTACTGGACAAATTGAGCAATAAAATGTATTTTGGATTCATCTAAAAAGAACAGGAAGACAAATGAAAATAAATATATTAATAATACTTTTATTGCTCATAAATTTTAATATTTGGGCTAAATCAACACAAGAATGGATTGAATCTGCTTTTGAACTAGAGAAAAATAATATTGAGGAGGCTTTAACACTAATGGGGAAAGCCAAAAAAGAGTATCCCCAGAATCCCGACATCCTCAGTGTTTATGGTTATATGGCAGGACTTGTTGCTAAAGAGACCTATAAGTTACGAGCAGCTTACTTAGCCTCTGTGGCTATCTCAGCCTTTGATGATGCACTCAAAGAGGACAACAATCATAAAAATGCCAGGTTATGGCGCGGAATACTCAAGATAAACATGCCTTCATTTCTGGGTAAGGTTCCTGGTGGGATTGCTGACCTAGAGATAATTGAAAAAAGAACAGATTTAACAAGAGATGACCTTATCCAAACGAAGTTTTTTTTAGGGATGGGTTATGGTAAAGCAGAGCGATATTCCGAGGCGATATCTTCTTTTGAAGAAGTTCTTGCTTTAGAGACTAATGACAAGTATGAAAGTGAAAGTAGAATGCGAATCAAAAGAATTAAAGATAAAAGATAAACAAAGAGACTGTTCAAATTAACCCGAATGGTGCAGTAGAACTTTGATGAAGAGTGCAAAAGAAGATAGTGCTATTCGCTTTTTCCCTAAATTCTACTGCATCATTTGGGTTAAATTATCTTTGCCATTTACTCAATACTTTTTGCTAACAACACTCCATGGGCTGTAGCATAGGTGATGGAACGAGTCCAGCCCGAGCAATCTCCCATGAAAAGAATTTTGCCATTGTCTTTATTTGTAACTTTATTACTGTAAAACTTACATTCAGTCCCATACATCAAATTATCCTGATAAGAAATGCCGGGAACTACTTTATTTAAAGTCTCGATGAATTCTAAAAGAGCTTGACAGGTTTTACCTGGGAAGACCAAATTCAAATCCCCTAAAATATACTTATCTTGGGGGAGGGTAGGAGTTACTCTGCCCAAGTGTTTAGTTCTTTTTGATCTGGCAAAATCACCAAAGGTTTGTAGAATTACTTTATCACCACCGGCAAGAATATTGGAAAGTTTAGCGATATAAGAACCATAGCCAATAGGGTCATTAAAAGGCTCTGTAAAGGAGTGAGTTACTAAGATTGCGAAGTTGGTATTTGAGCTTTTTTCTTTGAGTTTGGCATGGCCATTTACGGTTATAAAATCTTCATATTCTTCTGTAACTACATAGCCCGAGGGATTATTACAAAATGTTCTGACTGAATAACCTGAAGCTGTTCTAAGTTGGACTTTAAATTCATACATCTCTTTATTTAAATCATCAACAATATGATTGGGGAGTTCAAATCTCACTCCTAAATCAACCTTAGTATTTTCCATAATAAATTCAGGATGATTATTGATAATGGATTTAACCAATCTATGACCTGTTCTTCCGACCCCAAGAACAATTTTGTCGTAATTTAATGTTGTCCCATCGGATAGACAGATCTGAGGATTATTATTTAAGTTTACAGAATCTACTTGACTATTAAAATGGAAAGAAATATTTTCATAAGAATTTAAATCATTGTAGATATTAGTAATAACATTTTTTAACTCATCAGTTCCAATATGCCAAAATTGAGCTTGAATAGGATTAAATCCTGCTCCATAAAAAGTTTCATAGTAAGGTGTATCACCAAAAGAGTTACCTCTTTCTATTTTATCAACAGGACAATCGATATTTGAGAGATAGTAATCAACTACTTCTTGTTGAAGATCTAAACCGACGTCAAGGTCTCCTCCCATATCAGCAGAAACAAATATTTTCCCATCTGCTCTTATTCCAGAAACAGAGGTTGAATGGATATCTTTTGCTTTTTCAAAAACATCAATTTGATGATTACTAGTTTTTAGGGTATTTATAAAACCAATAGCACCTGCTCCAAATCCAATCACAGCTATTTTCATAATTTATCTCTTCTCTTTAAAAATTAAGATGTTGTTATATTTGAGGAATTAGTATGTTTTGCAGTTCTCTTATATTGTTTGCTAAAAAATCCGGCTTGTTTTTAATTAATATCGCTTGATCATTATAACCCCATGTTACAGAAATTACCTTGATGTTAGATGTTCTGGCAGCCTCAATATCTCTGATTTCATCGCCAATATAGATGACTTTATCTGGAGTGGTTTTAACTGCTTTGAGGTAGTGCTTAATAAGCTTATCTTTACCAAATAAGGAGGTGCTGGAATAGATGTAATTGAATACCTTAATATCATTCATCTCGAAGAATTTCTCCATATTCTCTTTAGAGTTAGAAGAGATGATCGACAAATGATAACCTGCTTTCTTGAGATTATTAAGAAAATCTTTAATCCCCTCGAAAGGTTTTACTTCAGCTAGTCTCTGTTTCATTTTCTTCTTAACATTAAAAAGAGCAATCGGTACCATATAAAGAGGAATATTCTTTAAATGGAGAATCTCAGTTATTGACATATTCATAAGTTGTGGAAGCTCGGAGTCGTCAGCACTAATAAAATTATACTGGTCTGCTATTTCATTATATAATTCAAACCCTAAGGGCAATGTATTGGCAATAGTTCCATCAAAATCAAATAATATGTGGTCAACGTTTTTATCAATCTGCATTAAATTTATCCAATTCAGTTATTTTTTTCATTAAAAAATCAGCTTAAATCATGTCAAGTAAAGAGTCAATCAATTTTTATTAACCTGTCTGCACCATTCGGGTTAAAATATGGTTATCTGGTCTTGGTTTGGGTCCAACTTAAAATGCTTATATGCCTTAAATGAAGCCTTTCTCCCTTGCATAGTTCTTTCCAAAAATCCTTTTTGGATTAGATAAGGCTCAAAGATTTCCTCAATAGTTCCAGGGTCTTCTCCAACTGCCACTGCCAAGGTCTTGATGCCTACTGGACCACCCTTATAATTTTCTATGATAGTTAAGAGAATTTTTTTATCCATTTCATCTAAACCCTCTTCATCAACATTTAGCATCATTAGTGCTTTTAAGGCTATATCACAGGTTATTATCCCATCGCCTTTGATTTGAGCATAATCCCTTACTCGCCTTAACAGTCTATTAGCTACCCGTGGTGTACCTCTAGATCTTCGCGCTAATTCTTGTACTCCCTCTTCCTCTATGGGAACTTGTAGAATTGAGGCTGACCGTTTAATAATCTTCTCAATAGCAGGTTGGTCATAGTAGTTTAATCTAAGTACTAAACCAAATCTATCCCGCAAGGGTGCTGTCAATAAACCGGCTCTAGTAGTAGCACCTATCATAGTAAAAGGCTCTAGGTCAATCTGTAAGGATCTTGCTGAAGGACCACTATCAAGGATAATTTCCATCTGAAAATCCTCCATAGCAGGATATATATACTCTTCGACTACATGATTTAGTCTGTGGATCTCATCAATAAAAAGAGCATCAAATTTTTGTAAGTTTGTTAGAATCCCTGCTAAATCGGATGGTTTGTCTAAGACAGGTCCTGATGTTACTCTTATTTGCACCCCCAACTCATTAGCTATAATATTAGATAGAGTTGTTTTTCCTAAACCGGGAGGACCGTAGAGTAGGATGTGATCTAAGGGTTCCTTTCTCATTTTTGTTGCTTGGATTGAAATATCTAACAACTCTTTGATGTGTTCTTGACCAACAAAATCTGCTAAAGTTTTAGGTCTTAAAGCACGATCAAAATCTTTATCTTCAGAAAATTCAGTGGGGTTACTCACTCTTTCTAACATAATACCTCTTTTGAATCATAATAATACAGATTAAAATTATAAGAGTGTAGTATAGTGTCAATTAATTTGTTGGTTTAAACCCAAATAATGCAGTTGTTGAATCGTTTAATTGTTTATTTGTTGATTTGTTTTTTCGGGTCTCTCTCAAGTAGAGTGGGAACTTAATAAAAATACCTTAGCTTTTTTAAAAATATGTTTTACAATAATAATATCATAGTCCTTAGCCTCTTCCTAGGGAAACCTTAGTCATTCCTTTGAGTATCTCGATGAAATCCCAATGATTCATCGAGATACTCAAAGGCATCACTAGGTAAACCCTTTTGTAATGCCAATTTGAGGAACTTAAAAAATGTGGAATTTAGTCTGCTTTCAGATAAAGAGCAAGTTTAAATTTTGATAACTTTTTTTATAATACTGTTTACAATGTAAAATAATTCTTCTATCTTCTTGTGCCCTCCAAATTGCTTACCACTCTACTTGAGAGAGCCCTATTTATCCCCCTTGGGGATTAATGATTGGCTTGGTTGTGGAAGGGGTGCTTCCACTCCATACCACCTGCAGGCATGAGGCAAGTAGCGACTTATTCTCTTAGATTTTTATTGACTAAAATACTTTATTATAAAATTGGTATCAATCTTGCATTATAAATATAATAATGATGAGAAAATATATATTAACTTAGTGATTTATGATAATATGGAGGAATAATGAAAAGAAGTTTTTTAGTTGTATTGCTTATGTTAACCATGCTCATTTCTTTGAGTGCAGAGGTTGTTAGAGTTGGAAACTCTGATAATCAGGTTAATTTAATAGCATCAGATGCAAGTGAGACAGTGATTGAGATGACTGTTGGTTATTTCAATAAGAGCCAAGTAATAATAAACGGTGAAGTTTTTAATCAAATTAGTTTAGATAAAGAAGCTGAAACTTATATCAAAGGAGCACCAGAAGTTCCAACTGTAAGCAGAAGTATCATTATCGATAATCATGCAAAACCAGAAATGAGAGTGATTGATTCTGATTATGTAGAATATCAGTTAGCTCTTGTTCCATCAAAGGGTGTGATTACTAGAGATATAGATCCAGAAACAGTTCCTTATGTGTTTGGAGACGTTTATCAAGAAGATAATTTCTTCCCTGGTGAGATTTCTACTTTAGGTTCTGCTTATATTATGAGAAATTATCGTGGTGTTACCGTTACTTTTAATCCTTTCCAATACAATCCTACTACTAATGTACTAAGAGTTTACACATCTATAAGAGTAGCTGTGGCAAACACTTCTAAAGCAGGAGAAAATATTCTTACTACTAGTGTTAAGAATGTTGAGTCCTTTGATTTTATCTATAAAAACCATTTCTTAAACTACCAAGAAAATAGATATGACCCCTTAGATGAATTTGGAACTATTTTAGTTATAGCACCTCAAAACTATTTCCCAACAATGCAACTTTATGTTGATTGGAAGAACCAAAAAGGTATTTCTACTGAAATGGTAGATGTCGCTACAATCGGCAATAATGCAAATAGTATCAAGAACTATATCCAGAATTATTACGACACCCACGATGATTTAGCCTTTGTGCAAATTGCAGGGGATGCAGCTCAAGTTGCAACTCTCTCTTCAGGTGGTGGTGGTGCAGACCCAATGTATGCTCTAGTAGCCGGAAATGATTCATACCCTGATATTTTCATCGGTAGATTCTCTGCTGAAACAATTGATCAATTAGCTACTCAAGTTGAAAGAACTATTGCTTATGAGAGAGATGAAAACGGAACCGATGACTATCTAAGAAAAGCAACCGGTATTGCTTCTAATGAAGGTGGTGGTGGCCAAGGTGATATGGGAGAATCTGATATTGCTCACATGAACTTAATCAGAACAGATTTACTTGGTTATAACTATGATGCTGTAGATCAAATCTATGCTCCTAGTGCAAATACAACTCATGTATCTAATGCTGTTAATGAAGGTCGCGGTTTTATTAATTATGTAGGTCATGGCTCAAATACAACCTGGGTAACAACAGGATTTTCAAATGCTCATGTTAATAACCTAACAAACGTTGGTAAGCTTCCTTTCATCGTTTCAGTTGCATGTGTCAACGGTAACTTTGTTAATACTACTTGTTTTGCTGAAGCTTGGCTAAGGGCGACCCATAATGGAAGCCCTACCGGTGCTATGGTAATGTATGCTTCTACTATTAATCAATCTTGGAATTCTCCAATGCGTGGTCAAGATGAAATCACTGATTTATTAGTTGCTGAAGAGCTTTCAACCATTGGTGGACTCTATTATAGCGGTTCATGTGAAATGATGGATGCTTACGGTTCAGATGGTATTGATATGTATGAAACATGGCATATTTTTGGTGATGCATCTCTTCAAGTTCGAACAGATATTCCTGATGAATTTTCATTAAACCATACTGGTATTTTATTCGTTGGTGCTAGTGAATATACTGTAAATACTGGAGAAGCTAACTCTTTGGTTGCTATCTCTCATAATAATGAGTTGCTTGGTAGTGGTTATACTAATGCTGCCGGAAATATCACTCTTAATTTAGAAAATGCCCCTGTCAACCCTGTAGATTTAACTCTTACTGTTACAGGTTTTAATAAAATTACTGCTGTTGAACCAGTAGTTATCACTCCTGCAGAAGGCTCTTTTGTTGTGATTGATAATGTACCGGTAACAACTACTCACATCGGATATGAAGGTAACTTCACTTTTGATATCAAGAATGTTGGTGTAGAAACAGCATCGGATTTAACAGTTACTCTTTCAAGTGACCAGGCTGGACTAATCATTGAAAACAATCAGGTAACTGTGGAAGCAATCACTGCTGACCAAGCAATATCTCTTCCAGCAGATGCCTTTACTATATCAATTCCTCAAAATATAGAAAACAACGTCATGATTCCTTTAACAGTCAATATTACTGCTGATGAAGGTGCAAATGAATGGGAATATGAAATCTATTTAACTAATCAAGCACCTAGCTTAACTTTAGGTAACATCGAAGCTACAGAAGTAATTGGAAACGGAAATCAAAGAATGGATGCTGGAGAGACTTTCCTTTTAACTCTTCCTGTAACTAATGAAGGTGGGTATATTGCCGCACTAACTAATGTTACTCTCAATTACCCTGTTGGTATGGTTGTTGCAGAAACTAATAATCTTCAAATCACAGATCTTGATGTTGCAGGCAACCAAGAAGTATCTTTTGAAGTTATGCTTAGTGGTCAGATTCCTCTCGGAGAAGAGTTAATCTTTGAATTCTCAGCTCAATATGGATCTTTCAATTCTACTACTGAATATTCAGCCTTTGTTGGTCTTTCAGTTGAAGATTTTGAATCTCAATCTTTAGATATTTTTGGCTGGATTACTGATGATGATTATACCTTCTCCACTCATGCTTACGAAGGACAATATAGTCTGAAATCTGCTAATATTCCAAATAGTGGTTCAACCTCAATTTCTGTTGAATATACTTCAACTCAGGCAGGAGAACTCAGCTTTTGGATGCATGTTTCAACAGAAACTAACTATGACTGGGTTGACTTCTATATTAATGGTCAACAAGAGCTTCATTTAAGTGGTGATACAGGTTGGGATGAATATATATTTGAAGTTCCTGCAGGAAACAACGTCTTTGAATGGACTTATACAAAAGACTACATGGTAGCAAGTAATGACGACTGTTTCTATCTTGACTATGTAACTTTCCCTCCATCAGGTGGAGAAGCTCCCGGCATTCCTGAAATAGCCATTAATACTAATGAGTATAATTTCGGTGAAATTTTAGTCGGAGATATGGCTCAACTACCTCTTAATTTCGCTAATAATGGTGATGGTATCGGCATAGTTTCCATTCAAGTACAAGATCCTTTCTTCATTATGAACAATGACCAAGAACTTGTAAGTAGCTTAAATTTTAGTATTCTACCTGAATCAGAGTTAGAACATACCCTAGTTTTTGCTCCAACCAGAGACCAAAACTTCGATAGAGAAGCTACAATTACGACTGATGATCCTAATAATAGTGAGATTATTATCTACTTATCTGGTATTGCTAATCCAGTATCAAATAGTGATGAGTTAATTCCAGCTGTTACTACACTTAAAGGCAACTATCCTAATCCTTTCAATCCTGAAACTACCATCTCTTTTGGTATGCATAAGGCAGGCAGAGTTGAAGTAGTTGTTTATAATATCTTAGGTCAAAAAGTAAAAACTCTGCTTAGTGAAAACAGAGATGCAGGTAATCACCAAGTTGTTTGGAATGGTAAAGATGCTAGTAACAAAAACGTTGCTTCAGGTGTCTACTTCTACAAAATGACTACAGGTAATTATACAAAAACTTCTAAAATGATTCTTATGAAATAGCTCTTAATCCCCTTTTGAGAAGGGGAAACAGGGGATGTTAAGATATAAATGGAAAATAATAAAGCCCGGGTAATTCCGGGCTTTAAACCCAAATAATGCATCATTTGGGTTAAATTTTACCAAGCCGAGATAAAAAAAGCCAACTAAAAAGAAAAAATAATAAATTTATTGACATATAAACAGAAAAGAATTTTTATGTACAAAATGAAATTGTAAAAGATAATAGATTATTAATTAATGATAATAAATAGGAGTATATAATGAAAGAAGGAATCCATCCTAACTATAAAAAAGTTAAAGTAACATGTATGTGTGGAAACACTTTTGAGACAAAATCTACAGTGAACGATATTAATGTCTCCATCTGTAATGAATGTCATCCATTCTTTACCGGTAAAGAAAAACTTCTTGATACCGCTGGTCGTGTAGAGAAGTTCAAACAAAAATATAACAAAGACAACAAGTAGATTTACCCAAATTTTGCACCACAGAAGCAATACGCCTGTGGTGTTTTTTTTATTTTATCATATACTATGTGTTGGAAAAGTTAGAAAAAAACTTAGTTATACTGATTTTTCAGCACTTATAGAAGAAAGATAGTTACAAAGTTAATTTTTAAAAACTGGTTTTTCAAAGCCTAGAAAGGATTCAATAATGAAGAAAGTGAAAGAGATTGCTATTGGTGGACAAGCCGTCATCGAAGGTGTAATGATGAGAGGTCCCGAACATATAGCAACTTGTGTGAGACGGAAAGACGGTTCTTTAGAAGTGAAAAAAGAGAAGTTTGATAGTATTACCAAAAAGGTTAGAATTTTGGGCCTTCCTTTTATTCGAGGCTTTGCTTCATTGATAGAGATGATGATTATTGGGATAAAAACACTAACATTTTCAGCTTCACGTTACGAATTAGATTATGTTGATGAAAAAGAAGCTGCTAAATCTGATTTTAGAAAGAAGACGGAAGAAATATTTAGCTATATTTTTGCTTTTGGTATTGCCATTATTTTGTTTGGGGTAGTTCCCTATTATTTAAGCCAGAAAATGGAAAACAATGCCATTTTTAATTTATTAGCCGGTTCAATAAGAATAGTCTTTTTTATTATTTATGTCTGGGCTATCAGTAAATTGAAAGATATTAAACGCGTTTTTCAATATCACGGTGCAGAGCATAAAAGTGTTCACGCTTGGGAAAAACAATCTTCGTTAGATTCAGCAAGTGTCCAACAATTCACAACTCTTCATCCTCGTTGTGGAACCAGTTTTATGTTCTTAGTTATGCTAATCGCTATTCTGCTATTCTCAATCGTAGATACTTTTGTGCAATTATATTGGATTAAAGACTTAATGTGGTGGCAAAGACTCTTAATTCATTTCCCATTAATTCCATTCGTTTCTGGAATTTCTTATGAAGTTTTGAAATTCTCAGGTAAGAATATCAATAATCCTTTAGTTAAAATATTCACTATGCCAGGCTTAGCTTTGCAAAGGATTACCACTCAACCACCGACAGACGAGATGATTGAATGTGCTGTAGTAGCAATGAAATCAGCTTTGGATATAGATATAACAGAATATCAAAATTTAACTGTCTTAGACAAATAATTTAGGAGTATTTAAATGATCCCGCAAGATAAATTGGAATCTCTCCAAGAAGAATTAGTTCAATTAAAAGAACAAGTATATGACCAAAAAATCATGTCAGATAGAAGAATCTATGGAAAGATATCAAAAAGGTATAAAGAATTAGAAGACATTTTAGCTACTTATCAAGAGTATCTTGAAATTCAAAAAAATATTAAAGATTCCAAAAACCTTTTAGCTCACGAGAAAGATAAAGAAATGCAAGAGCTTGCAAGAATGGATATCGAAGAATCAGAAGAGAAGTTAGAAGAATTGTCAGAAAAATTGAAAGAGATGCTCGCCCCCAAAGATCCTAATGATGATAAAGACGCAATTGTAGAAATTAGAGCAGGGACAGGGGGAGAAGAAGCTGCCTTATTTGCTGCAGACCTATTCAGAATGTATAGTTATTTTGTAGCAAATCAAGGTTGGAAAATGGAAGTGTTAACTTCAAATGAGACTGATAAAGGTGGCTATCGTGAAGTTACCTTCATGCTAAGAGGTGAAAATGTCTATGGTACCATGAGATTCGAATCAGGAGTACATCGTGTTCAAAGAGTTCCTGAAACTGAGGCTAGTGGTAGGATTCACACCTCTGCAATCTCGGTTGCAGTACTTCCTGAAGCCGATGAAGTCGATGTTGAAATTAATCCTAATGACCTCAAAATTGATGTTTATCGTTCTTCAGGTAATGGTGGGCAGAGTGTTAATACTACCGATTCAGCTGTAAGAATTACTCACCTTCCAACCGGAGTGGTGATTACTTGCCAGGATGAAAAATCTCAAATCAAAAATAAAGATAAAGCTATGAAAGTACTTAGATCAAGATTACTTGATATGGAAATAGCAAAGCAAGAAGCTGAAATTTCTGCGACGCGTAAGTCTCAAGTTGGCACTGGAGATAGGAGTGCTAAGATTAGAACTTATAATTTCCCTCAATCAAGAGTTACAGATCACAGAATTAATTTGACATCATATAAGTTCGATCAAATAATGGCAGGAGATATTATTGAGTTCATTGAAGCTCTTAAATTAGCTTATAAAAATGAACAAATAAATAACTAATAATAATTAAGAAGTAGGAAGATGTTACTTAATATCGTAGTTCTAATTGTATTGTTTCTGCTCTCATTTCTATTCTCAGGATTAGAAACTGGGATTGTCTCTTTGGATATGCTTCGCCTAGAAAAGGATGCTAAAAGTAATAAGACCAAGCGTGAACTCCTCAATTTTGCCACAAAACCAGATAAATTCTTCGGTACTATATTAATCGGTAATAATATTGTTAATATTTTATTAGCAGCTGTAGCTACAGTTATTGCTCATAATAGTGGTGCCTTTAAGCAAGAATACGTTTCACTCTCTATTGGTGTTTCTGTTTTCTTGGTTGGTGAAATTGTACCTAAAATAGTCTTCAGAGACCATTCAAATTCTATAGTTCCACGCACTTTTGTATTTTTAAAGTTTGCTTATTTTGTACTCAGACCATTAGTTGCCGTTGTTACTTTACTTAATGATTGGCTCTATAAAAGGTTCAATATTAGTGGACCTCATTCCTTAGCATACTTAACTAAAGATGATTTAGCCCTCTTCTTAGCTAATACTAAAGAAGACAAAACTATCACTCATCCACAAAAAGAGATGCTGGAAGAAATGTTAGAATTTAATACTTTGACCGCTGAAGATATCATGGTCCCTCGTAGAGATATTGTTGGTTTCGAGGAAAACACCCCAATCACCGAAATAATTGAGATAGTTAGGGAAGAAGGCTTTACCCGTTACCCTATCTATTGCGAAACTATCGATAATATTATAGGCATCTTAATTATCTATGATATCTTAAAAGTTGATTTAGCTCCTGACGCAGTTGCTAAAGATTTGATCAGAGAACCTTATTTTTCTCCAGAGAATATAAGCTTAAATGTTTTGATGCAAGAGATGCAAAAGCAGAAAAAAAGTATGACAGTGGTAGTTGACTCCTATGGAGGAACATCAGGTATTGTTACTTTTGAAGATATTATGGAAGAGATTGTAGGCGAAATAGAAGATGAGTATGACCACGAAGATGAAGCTTCGGATGTCGTTAAAATAAGTGAAGATACTTATATTATTAATGCTGATTATGAAGTCGACGACCTTAATGATGAATATGATATGGATCTCCCTGAAGGAAACTACAAAACCCTGGCCGGTTTAATTATTGATACTATCGAAAGAATTCCCAAGCTTGGACAATACGTAAATATCGAAGGATTCAGAATTCAAATAATTCAAGCAACAGAAAGAAAGATCGAAAAAGTTAAATTAAAGAAGTTAAATAAATAATAAAAATTCGGAGGAATATATGAAACTTATCGAATGCGTTCCTAATTTTAGTGAAGGTTGTGATAAGAAGATATTGGATGCAATTTCTGCAACTATATGTTCAGTTAATAATGTTACTCTTTTAGATGTTGACCCGGGTGCCGAGACTAATCGCACTGTCTTCACTTTCGTTGGTACTCCAGAGGCTGTCATTGAAGCTGCCTTTCAAGCTATCAAGAAAGCAGGTGAACTGATAGATATGACCAAACATCATGGTACTCATGCAAGAATGGGAGCTACTGATGTCTGCCCTTTAATCCCTATCTCTGATGTAACAATGGAAGAATGTATCGAATATTCAAAAGTGTTAGGAAAAAGAGTTGGTGATGAATTAGGAATCCCAATCTATCTATATGAATATTCTGCTTCAAAAGCTGAATGGAAAAATCTAGCCAATGTTAGAAAAGGCGAATATGAAGCTCTTCCTAAAAAAATGAAAGATCCTGAATGGAAACCTGATTTTGGTCCTCATGAATTTAATGCTAAATCAGGAGCTACTGCTATTGGAGTCAGAGAATTCTTAATTGCTTACAACATAAACCTAAATACTCGCGATAAAGCAAAAGCCCACGAAATTGCTCTAGATATAAGAGAAAAAGGTCGTTCTGCTCGTGATGAAAATGGCAAATTAATTAAAGATGCTCAAGGTAACAAAGTTATGCAAGCAGGTATCTTTAAAGAATGCAAGGCTGTTGGCTGGTTCATTGATGAATATGATAGAGCCCAAATCTCCATTAACTTAACAAACTACAAAATAACACCTGTACATGAAGTTTTGGAAAAAGTTCGTGAGTTAGCCCTTCAAAAAGGGATTCATGTTACCGGTTCAGAATTAGTTGGATTAACTCCCAAAGAAGCTCTCATTCAAGCCGGTAAATATTATTTAACAAGAATGGGTGAATCAGTAGGTATCCCAGAAAGAAAAATTATGGAAACTGCTGTAAAATCAATGGGCTTAGATGACTTAGCAGAATTTGATTTAGATAAAAAAGTTATCGAATATGCTATCGCTAATCCAGAAAATTTAGTCAATATGACTATTACTGAATTTACTGATGAGTTATCTACAGATTCTCCAGCTCCTGGTGGTGGTTCTGTGGCTGCTACTTGTGCAGCTATGTCAGGTGCTCTATCAGCTATGGTTTCTAACCTTACTGTTGATAAAAAAGGTTACGAGTCGGTACAAACTGAAGTCAGAAATTATGCAGAAGAAGGTCAATCTATCAAGGAAAGAGCTATTAGTGCTGTCGATGAAGATACCCAAGCCTTCTATGTGATGATGGATGCAATGAAACTCCCAAAAAAGAGCGATGAAGAAAAAGCTACTCGTGCTTTAGCTATTGAGAAAGCAACCAAAAATGCAATCCTAATTCCTTTAAAAACCTTAGAGATTTGTTGGGATGCCGTTATTTTAGCAGAAAAAGTTGCTGTTGTTGGTAATAAAAATGCCCTCTCTGATGCAGGAGTTGCTGCAATTACTGCCAATGCCGGTGCAAAAGCTGCTTATCTAAACGTGATGATTAATATGGCTGGGATTACTGATGAAAAGTTTATCCTAGAAATATCTGAACAAGCTAAAACTCTTTGGGAAAATACTAACAATTTAGCTATATCCATAGAAAAAGATATTCTAAACAGATTATAATAACTCTGTTATTTTTTTAAGCTTCAGAGATGTTGACAACAACATCTCTGATTTTTTTGGGATATATACTTTCAGGAAAATTATGGGACTTACTTATGCGAAATAATATAGTGCTTTTTGCCAAGGATAACTGCATTATTTGGGCTAAATCTCAATTAATGCATTTATTCTTTGACAAAATTGGGTGCTGTAATAAAATTTTACCAAACGTACTAAAAGGATGAACATGATTAGCCATAACATAGTAACAGAATATATTTCAGTCTTTATTTTAGCCTTTGTTTTCGTGTTTAGTATTACACCGTGGGTTATCAAACTTGCCCAAAAAATGAACTTTGTAGATAACCCCGAAGCTAGAAAAATTCATAAAACAGCAATTCCTCTAATGGGAGGCATAAGTGTCTTTATTGGATTTATCGCCTTAGTCATTTATGATGTTGTCATTGTCTCAAATAGAACTTTTAATATTAGATTGATAGGATACTTGTTAGGGGCTTTTATCATTGTTATTGTCGGAGTTATTGATGATAAAAGAGGGATGAGGCCGATTGTGAAACTAATTGGACAATTCTTAGCCTGCTCTACCTTTATCTTTACTAATTTTGGTTCAGTAACTTGGCTGGCCATACCCTTTACAAATGACTTAACCTTTCCGATGCTCCTTCTTAATAATACTGTTATGTTTAATAATTTTATCTCAATTCCTATCTTATTTATTTGGATGATTGGCTTAATGAATGCTACTAATTTCCTAGATAATATGGATGGGATGATATCAGGGATTTCTGCTATTATAGCTTTAGGCTTTTTTGCCTTTGCTATGATTATTAATCCAGATAATAGTAGCTCAGCTATGTGGCTAAGCTTGATGGGCTTGCTTTCCCTTTCCTATGCCGGCTCTGTTTTAGGTTTCTTACCCTATAATTTTAACCCTGCAAAAATATTCCTAGGTGATGCCGGTTCCATGTTTATTGGCTATTTCATCTCTTCTATGGGGATTCTGATGGCTAACTTTGCCTCTCTCCAATTTCAAAGTAAATGGTTTTATCTGCTTCCGGTTATCTTAATTAGCTATGCTATTTTTGATATCTGCTTTGTTAGTATTACCAGAAAAAAAGACGGACGACTAGTCTGGCAAGGTGGGAAAGATCATACAACCCACAGAATGAAAAATTTATTAGGCTCTGTCAAAGTAACAACTCTATTAATCTATGCCATTAATGTAGTTATCGTGATTTTAACAATTATGGTAACTCTAATCGGCCGCTATGAATTATTATTATCTATCTTGGCCATCTGCATAGTTTGTTACTACTTATTAGGTAAAAGGCTCTATTCAATCGAAGTAGAGATACCTGATAATCAATTGAAAAAAAAGAGGATTGTATGAAACTAACCATTCTTGGTACTGCACCAGGTAAATCATTGTTAGGAAACTCCCATACTTCATACCTTATCCAAGATGATAACTCCCTCTTCTTAATTGATTGTGGAGAAGGAACTACTCAAAAAATATTAGAAAAAAATCTATCTAAAGATGAACTTGATATGATTATCATCTCTCACCTTCATCCTGATCATCTCAGTGGCTTATTTATCTTGTTACAAACCCTCTATTTGAATAAACGAAAGAAAGATTTATTCCTCTTCCTACCAGAAAGTGTTGATCAGATAACATCTTTTATGGAAGTACTATACATCTTCAAAGATAGATTTGGTTATAAAATTATTACTCAGTTATATGATGAGAACTCCCTGGCTGAAATAAGGGTGTTCCCTTTCAATAATTCTCACTTAATAGGCTATAAAAATATCGTAGATAAATACGATTTACCTAATAAGTTACTCTCTTACTCATTTGTCATTAAGGGAAAGAACAAGTCCCTTTTACTCTCTTCAGATATCAGATCTGCTGAGGATATACAAGCCCATGCCAAACAATGTGAAATCATGATTTTAGATGGAATTCATCCCTCCTATCAAGGAGTCAAAGAATTAATAGAACAAAGCAATACAGAGGTTTATATTACACATGGAGATTTTAAAGAACTACAACTTAAATATGCCGATATCCTTAGCGATAAAGTCAAAGTTGCCAAAGAAAATGAAGAAATTATCTTTTAGATTTATTCTAGCTATATCTTTGTTTTTTGTCCTTCTTGGATGCGAATCTAATAGATACAGGAGCGCAGTCTCTTCATATTATAATGGAAATTATACCATTTCAATTGAAGAAATCGACTCCTATCTAAGAGAAGCAAAAAATGGAGCCTATAAAACTAATGCTGAATTAATAAGAAGTAAATCTTATCAGCAGCTGGCTTTAAGAGCTTATAGCTCAAAAAACCTGGCCTTAGCAACTAGATTTTCTCTTCTAGCTAACTCAGAAGCAACTGATTCACTTTTGGCAAGATGTTATTATGATTATGCTCAACTCTCTTTTGAATCTGGCGATAAAGAGAAAGGATTTGAATTCCTAGAACAAATCTTGCTCGAAATACCAGATTCACGCTTTACTTCAGAAATTATTTATACAAAAATGAATGATAGTTATAATTCTAATCCTGATAATTATTTAGAAGCATGGGAATATTATAAACAACTTTATCCTGAATTTAAGGATGACCCTTTCGAAATTCAAAGTCGGGACATAGTTGCTAACTTCTCTCAAGAGCTAATCTCTGATGCTCTCCAAGCAGATTCTCAAGCAGGATTAGATATTCTTTTAGAGTTTATCCAATATACTGTTGGTAATACATCAGACGCAAAAGAAGCTATTGCTCAAATTTATATTAACCTTGCAGAAGAAGCAATTACTGAGAAAGACTTTGTTCAAGCTGATACCAACTTTAAGTCTGCTGTTTATTATGATGCTTCTGTTCTTGATTTTGTTAAACAGAGATTACTGGATACAGCGGAACAATATATCATTCAAGGCCGTGAATATGCCAAACAACGTGATTTCGAAAATGCCTTTACACTCTTTAACAGAACTTTTGATGTTATTCCAGGCTATAAAAAAGCTCTTGAAGCTATCCAAGAAACTACAATTCAGATGAATAACATTGAAGAAGCTAAAGATATCTACATTCAAGCTCAACAGTTAGAGAAAACTAATCTAAGAGCAATTTTCCCTGATATAAAGCTTAAGCCTACGGTTTCAGAAAGAAACGATTATGAAATCAGACGTTTCCAAAGGATACTAGGTCTATACGAAAAAGCTTATAAGCTTGACCCATTAAGCTTATATCAACAACAAATCTTATATACCAAGAATATTATTAGGTTTTACAAAGAACCTGAAGAATTTGCTAAAGAGATTATCAGAGATTACAATTCTTTTATTGTTGAAAAAGCCATCAAAGAAGCTAAAGCATATCTCTTGGCGAATAATCCCACTTCTAGAATTACAGACAGTGGGTGGGAAGTCCTTGTAGCATCTGGTAATTATAACTATGAAATCCGCTATTCACTGCTCAGTTTCTCCAATAAGTTTTATTTCCGTTGGATAATTAACCTTAGAACAAAGGACATAAGTCCTATTAATAGTCTTTCAGAACAGGCAATGACTGGTAAATTTGTGCTCACAGAGGAGGATGAAAATGAAAATATCGACTAAGATGGTTACTCTAGTATTAGGGTTAGCTTTAATTTATATACAACTTCCTGGTCAAGGTTTCGATATTAATAGATTTTCTAATCCGAGAAAATATGGATGGGAAAATTATCAAGACAGAGCTGAATATCGTCAAGATTTAACAGCTAGACAAGAGATGCTTCAGTTATATGAGATTAAGACAAAATCGATTACTTATACCATGGCTAAATCAGCTATCTTTCCCGGGTGGGGACATTATGGCATTGAATCTTATTCCAAAGGTCATACCTTCCTTACAGGAGGAGTTGTCATTGCCGGAGCAGGTCTTTACTTCTATTCAAGGTCACAAGATTATTACAAGCAGTATAAGAACGCAACTCAAATCAATGAGATTAATGATAAATTCGATAAAGCTGAGCAAAATTATAACACTTCGATGATTTTCTTAGGGGCTTATCTTATTCTCTGGGGATATAACCTTTATGATAGTTCAGAGAGTACCGAGAGATATAATGCTGATTTATGGGATAAAATATTGCTAAAAAACTTTGATAATATATCCTTAACACCAAATAGTATAGAAGTGAGATTCTGATGATAAAAATATTTAAGCTATATATAATAATATTTGTTGGATTGATTATGCTAAGTTGTGGGCTGGAGAGATCTAACCCCTTAGATCCTGCTGGGAGTAACATTAACACCCCAGATTTGGTAACAGGAATAAATCTAGGATCTAGTGGCCAAGGAGCTATTGAGAAATATGTTACTATCTCTTGGACACCATTGCAAGAAAATAAAGCAGATGGATATTTAATTTATAGGTCAAGTTCTTTTGATGGATCCTTTGATTTACTTACTGTCATTAGAAATAGGGAGCAAAGTTTATATACTGATACTTACAAGATAGTTCCGGGACCATATTTCTACAAAATGTCTGCATTTGTTTATCTTAATCCTCAAAGTCCTAACGATAATCAGAGATTAGAAGGTCCTTTAAATAGACCTGGTGAACCTGGTATTATGGTCCCACAATAGCAAATGAATTCATTAAATGATCTTAATCAAGAACAACAAGAAGTTGTCTCAACTACAGAAGGCGCAGTATTAGTTTTAGCCGGAGCCGGTAGTGGTAAGACTAGAACTATTATTTATCGAACTGCTTTTTTGATAAACCAGAAGAGAGTAGATCCATATAACATCTTGATTGTTACCTTTACCAATAAAGCATCAAACGAGTTACGGGAAAGATTATCATCTTATTTTGGTATAAACCCCTCTCATTTATGGGTAGGGACTTTCCATTCAATCTGTTTGAGAATTTTAAGAAGTGAGCATAAATATACTAAGTTCAATTCCAATTTCACGATATATGACAGTGCAGATCAGAAGTCATTGTTCAAGAAAATCTACAAGAAGTTGAACATCTCCAAAGAGAACTTTCCTTTACCTCAGATGAAGTCTTCTATTAGCAAAAGAAAGAACGCCAACTTGCTCCCAGAGGTCTTGCAATTTTTACAAAATGAAGGCTATTCTAATCGAATCTATTTACAGATTTATACGGAGTATCAGAGAGAACTTGTTGATAATAATAGTATGGATTTTGATGATATTTTAGTTTATACTCTCAAGCTTTTGCAAGAGAATAAAGAAGTGTTACACAAGTACCAAGAGATATTTAAGTATGTAATGATTGACGAGTATCAAGATACCAATGTTATTCAATATAAATTAACCTCTCTCTTTGCTGAACCTGAGAATAATATCTGTGTTGTTGGTGATGATGATCAAGCAATCTATTCTTGGCGTGGGGCAGATATAAGTAATATCTTGAAATTTGATAAAACTCATAATGAAACCAAAGTCATCAGATTAGAGCAAAACTATCGGTCTTCAAAGCAGATCTTAGATTTAGCAAATCAATTGATTAGTAATAATGAAGATAGGCATCCTAAGCAACTAAGAACGGAGATAGTCTCTACCCATCAACCAAAAATGAAGAGGTTAGAAACAGATGTTGATGAGGCCAGATACATAGTTGAAGAGATTATTAGGCTTCAACAGGACTATGCTCTAAATCTCAAAGATATTGCTGTTCTCTACAGAACAAACTCACAGTCAAGACTGCTAGAAACAGAGTTAATAAAATATAATTTACCCTATAAAATCGTGGGTGGAATAAACTTTTATCAAAGAAAAGAGATTAAAGATATTCTCTCTTATCTCAAAGTAGTTATTAACCCGGCAGACAATGAAAGTCTTCTTCGCATCATCAATACTCCAACGCGGGGCATTGGTAAAACTACAATAACTACGCTAAGCACCTATGCTATAAGCAAGAGAATACCACTTAATTCAGCCCTTCTTGAAGCAGAGATGATACCTTCACTCTCTCCAAGAGCAAAAACAGCCTTGACTAAATTTGCTAACTTTTTGCAGAAATGGAGAGATAAAGCTAATTATCTAAACTGCTTTGAAATTACTAATCTAGTTATTTCTGATTTAGATATTCTCAATACATTAGCTAAATCAGATGACCCTCAACTCAATTCTCAGGCAGAAAATATTAAAGAATTTATTAGTTCTACTTCCCAGTTCAGGGAAGAGTTCCTAAGCAATTTTGAAGTTGAACCGCAATTGGATGACTTTCTAAACTCTGTTCAATTATTGACTGATTTAGATAGATTTAACCGTGATTCGGACTCTGTTAGCTTGTTAACTATTCATAACGCTAAGGGTTTAGAGTTTCCTGTCGTCTTTGTAGCCGGTATAGAAGAAGGATTATTACCCCACAGCCGTTCATTATTTGAAGACAAAGGAGTTGAAGAAGAAAGAAGATTGTTATATGTAGCTATAACTAGGGCAAAAGAGTTTCTCTATTTAACTTATGCAAGTTATAGAAGAATCAATGGTTTAAATAATGCATCAGTTCCAAGTAGATTCCTAAGTGAGATAGGGATTAAAACAACAAACAGAAGTAGTTATGTTACTCACCCCCAGTCTCCCAAAAGAAAAAGTGTGGTTTTAGAGAAGAAATCAAGTAATATTATAAGTAAAAGTAAATATAGACCCGGAGATAAAGTCCATCATGAAATCTATGGGCAGGGCATGGTCATTAGTTCTAATGGAGAGGGTGATAGCATGATTTTAACTATATCCTTTACTACCGGCTTTCTAAAAAAAATATCTGCCAAGTATATTGAACTCATTTAAGGAGTTGAAATGAAGAAATTAGTTTTATTAATAGTAATGATAAATGTGATTGTAGGACTCTTATCATTCGATAAGTATGCTGGAGAAATCTATGAGATACCTGTTGGAGTTAGAAATATTGCCTTAGGAAATACAGGATTAACAGATGTCAAGGGTTACTCACCTGCTTATTGGAATCCTGCCTTATTACCTGAGTTAGAAAGGTCTACTTTAGAACTCATGCATGCTAAAGAATTTGATGGCCTATTCAAGTATGATAGCTTTTCCTTTTATTATCATGCTCAAAACTCAATAGCAATCAGTCTTACTCGTATTTCTATCAATGATATACCTTTAACAAAATTAGAGAATGGCCAATTACCTCTTTCCAATGATAACCGACCTTATGCTTATAAATTTGTAGATAACAATGACTATCTTTTAAACATTGCTTTAGGGAGAAAAATTACTTCCAGACTCAATATGGGAATTACTCCCAAAATTACCTATCGACAATTAGCTGAGGAGAGTGCTTGGGCAATAGGAGCCGATCTGGGATTTTTATACAAAATCTCCTCTGACTTTGTTCTAGCCGGTAAGATAAATAATGTTATTGCAACTCATATCTTATGGGAAAATGGAAGTTATGAACTTGCATCCCCCAAAGGAGAGCTTGAGTTTCGTTATGATTTAGGTCTCTGGAGAGAGAAACTATTATTAGAATTCATTATGAGAAGTGATATTTATCTCTTTGCTGATAGTGATATCGGGGACTATGATTTAGCTTTCACCTCCCTCAGTAATCATTATGGTTTAGCAATAACCCCCTTCCCCAACATCTCTGTTCTCACCGGGTATGATGTTGATTCTCTTACAGCCGGGATAGATTTAAAATATCGGGACTTTTCTCTTTTCTATGCCTATAAAAACAACAGCAAGGGTGATCTGGGCAATTCACAGAAAATCTCTTTGGGGTATCAATTTTAATGAAAAAACTTAAAATAGCAGTCTTAGGAATAACAGGCTCAATCGGGGATTCTACATGTCAAGTGATTAGAGCAAATAAGGACAGGTTTCAAATAGTCTTCGCTTCTACCCACCAAAGTTTTAGCAAAATAATTCAGCTTCAAGCAGAGTTTAACATTCCTCATCTGGTAGTTACAGGTGATTTACCTTTTGCTAATAAAGACGATTACGGATGTCAAATCTATTCTGGTGAAACTAGTTTACTAGAGATGTTAAAATCTTTAGACTATGACATAGTGATTAATGCTATCTCAGGCTCAGCAGGGTTAAAATCCACTATTATTGTCTTGGAACGAGGGAAGAAACTAGCTTTAGCTAACAAGGAATCCTTAGTTATGGCAGGGCATCTAATCCAAAAATACAGTCTTGATAATCCAATCTTACCTATCGACAGCGAGCATTCTGCTATCTTTCAAGCCTTAGGCAACCATTCTAGGGATGAAGTTGCAGAATTGATAATTACTGCTTCGGGTGGAGCTTTTAGAGATAGAAAACTAGATACTTTCCATACAATAACCTTAGAAGATACACTTAAGCATCCAACTTGGAATATGGGCGCAAAAGTAACTATTGATTCGGCTACGATGATGAATAAGGGACTAGAAGTTATTGAAGCTCATTGGCTCTTTAATATGCCTTTTAATAAAATTAAAGCCATCATTCACCCCCAATCCATTATTCATTCCTTGGTGAAGTTTCAAGATGGGTCATTAATTGCTCAAATGAGTACACCTAGTATGCAATTACCTATTCTTTATGCTTTAACTCATCCTCAACATATCCCCTTTAACAATCTGGAAACAGATTTATTAAAAATACCCGCCTTAACTTTTAGTGAGATAGACCCTAAACGCTACCCCCTCTTTTATCTAGCTTTAGAAGTTGGTGAAGAAGGCGGGATTATGCCAACTATTATGAATTCAGCAAACGAAGCGTGTATTTGGCTTTTCTCTAAGAAGTTAATCAAATTTAGAGATTTTTATTCTATAATCTCAGAAACTCTCTTGGCCTACAAGCAAATTACCAAGCCATCACTTGATGAGATAACCAATACCAATGAAAGAGTTTTTAATGAAATTATAAAAAAGTATGGACACTCTTTTCACTAAAAGATGGAGTATTATTAGCTTAAGAAAGACAAGTTATTCCCTAATATCATAATAATATTAGTTAATTTTTAATGGAGGTAATATGCCAGATTTGATTATTATTTTACTAACCTTGCTGATTGGGACTAGTCTGGGAGCCTTCTTGGGGGTTGTTATTCAACGCAAGCTACATAAATCCCAGTTACTTATACATGAATCAAATATTAGAACGGATTTTAGCAATAAATACAGAGAAAAAGAACTCGAAAATGAAAAGTTTAAGAGCCAGATAAACTACTATACTTCATCTTTAGAGGCTAGTAAAGAAGACTTGAAAAGATATTTTGAAATGAATAATGAATTATTAAAAGAGAATGAAAAATTAAAGACTCAAGAACGGATTAACAACCAACATTTTACTGAAAAAATTGCTTTACTAACTGAAGCCAAGGATAGTCTAAAGAAGGACTTCGAATTGCTGGCCAATAAAATATTTGAAGAGAAAAGTACAAAATTCAAAGAAACTAATCAGGAAAATATTACTAATCTCCTAAACCCTATGAAAATCCAGTTAGAAGAGTTCAAAAATAGGATTAATCAAGTTTATGATAGCGAAAACAAGGATCGTGCATCTCTCAGGAGTGAGATCATAAATCTACGCTCACTAAATGAAAGTCTCAATAAAGAAGCTCAGAACTTAACAAATGCTCTTAAACGGGACCCCAAGAAACAAGGCAACTGGGGTGAAATGAAGCTGGAGAGAGTACTGGAAGATTCTGGGCTGGATAAGAATATCGAGTATTTTACCCAGGCCCATTATGTCGATAATGATAATAAAAACAAATATCCTGATGTTGTGATAAAGCTTCCTGAAGAACGGGATATAATCATTGACTCCAAGATGTCTCTAACTGCCTATGAAAGATTCACTAATGCAACTAATGAGATAGAAAAAGAGCAAGCCTTGAAAGAACATCTTTCTTCAGTTAAAAAACATGTAACTGAATTAGCGGCAAAGGAATATCACAAGCTAAATGGCATCAACACTGTTAGTCATGTTCTTATGTTTATCCCTATTGAATCTGCTTATCTGCTTGCCTTAGAAAATGATAATCAGATCTTTATTGATGCCATGGATAAGAATGTTATGGTAGTCGGACCAAGTACTCTGATGTATGTGCTCAGAACAATTAAGCAAATATGGAGAAGTGAATATCAAACCAGAAATGTCTTAGAAATTGCTGAAGAGGGTGGAAAGATGTATGATAAACTCTGTATGTTCGTGAATGATTTAGAAAAAATTGGAAAAAATATCTCAGACTTAAGCAGTAACTACGAAACATCAATGAAAAAGCTCTCCACCGGAAATGGAAATTTAATAAATAAAGCTGAAAAAATGAAGGCTTTAGGAGCAAAAGCAAAAAAACAATTGACACTTACCAGTAAAAATGAAGAAATTGATACAAGTGAAAATTGATTCTGAACAAGAGAGCAGAACTTTAATTTCTGATTAAATTCTGCTCCATAATCAAGGTTAAACCTAGGAGATGAATTATGTATACAGCAACAATGCGTTACTATTTTAAGCCAGAAAAAATGGCTGAATGTATTGAGAAGTGGGAGGAAGAAGTCTTAGAAGAAGCTGAAGAGAGAGAAGGCTTTGTGAGAATGCAGTTCTTGGCTAAAGCAGATGGAACAGCCTTGGCTATAGGTACTTGGGCAGAAAAAGAGTATGCTGAAGAGTTTATGAAAACAGGTGTCTTTAAAAAAATCTTAAGCGAATTTGAACCCTTCATGACTAAACAACCGGAGCCTGAAATCTGGTCAACTGTCCTCTATTCAGAAGTGGAAGATGTGTAATGGAATGCCAACAAAACAAAAATATGCAGAAATGCTCTTGCTCTTATCCGGGCTGTGCTCGTAAGGGTATCTGCTGTGAATGCTTAGAATATCATCGTTCAAAAAGACAACTCCCCGGGTGCTTTTTCCCTAAAGAGGCAGAGGCTACTTGGGATAGAACCTATGAATACTTCGCAGAATTAGTTAAAGACAAAAAAATTTAAGGATTCAAAATGAAAAAATATACAGATTTTGCTGTTAAACAGATTGTTAACCTATGCAATATTCCTAGTCCCTCAGGCTATACTCAAAAAGCTACAGAGTACTTAATGAAGATTTTTAAAGATCTCGGCTTTACTCCGCTTTATACTAGAAAGAAAGCTGTCCTTGTTACTCTTGGGGGAGAGGGAGACCATCTTATCTTAGCTGCTCATGTAGATACCCTTGGGGCAATGGTGAGATCTATAAAAGGGAATGGTAGAATTCGACACACAAAAATTGGTGGCTTCCCGGAAAATAATATCGAAAATGAGAATATTATTGTTCATACCAGAGACGGCAAAGAATACGAAGGTACTGCCTATTTAGTTCACCCTGCTGTCCATGTTTATAGTGATGTTGGCTCCATGACCAGAAATGACGAAACTGTTGAGATTATTCTTGATGAAAAAGTTTCTTCTAAAAAAGATGTTGAAAAACTAGGTATCAAAGTTGGAGATTTTATCTCCTTTGACCCTCGTACTAAAGTTACTAAATCAGGATTTATTAAATCCCGTCACTTAGATGATAAAGCTTCTGCAGGATTATTAATATCCTTAGCTAAAATGGTGGCAGATAAAGAAATTACTCTTTCCAGAAAAGTCTCACTCCTCTTTACTACTTATGAAGAAGTTGGACATGGTGGTTCTGCAGGTATTCCCCAAGATACGACAGATATGATTTCTGTTGATATGGGCGCCGTTGGTGATGATTTAACTACTGATGAGTATAAAGTTTCCATCTGTGTGAAAGATAGTGGAGGCCCTTATGATTTTGATCTTACAAATGATTTAATCAGGATTGCTGAAACTATGAAACTAAACCATGCTCTTGATATTTATCCTCGCTATGGCTCTGATGTGGAAGCTACCCTTCATGCCGGCTATGATATCAGACATGCCTTAATCGGACCGGGAGTGTTTGCTTCTCATGGATATGAAAGAACTCATAAAAGTGGGGTAGAGAATACCTTAAAGTTATTAGTTGAATATATAAACCCGAATGATGCAGTAGAACTTTAGGGAAGAGTGCATATTCTTCTAGCAAAATAAGTTACAGAATTTGAAGGCATATAACATATATATTCATGAAAATTATGTAGCTTACTTTTGTAGAAGAATATAGTGCTATTCACAAAGGTTTACTGCATTATTTGGGATAATAGTAAAATAAAAAAAATATGCTTCGCTAATAAGCTGATTTTTTGGCTTATTAGCGATTTTATCAACTTCATTATTTGGGTTTAAGGAGGAGTATGGCAAAAAGTCTATTACCTAAGACTATCAAAGCTCTGGAAGAATTTAAAGAAAATCTACTAAACTATAAAAACTATGATGAAATAGCAGATATCTCTTTTCCAACGAATTTATACCTGACTATTTTTGATGAAATTTATCAAATTGTTCGCTTAGAATACATTAAAGTTAGAGAGCCCTACTTTGCACCTGAACCCGATGTAAATTATGATAAATCGAACGTTGACTATTTTTACAGTCATGAGGATATCAAAGCTTTTCATCACATTAGGGCAGAGATTGTTATAATCTCTTCTATGCATACCCAAATTATGTTGGATATTTTAAAAGCCGATATCAAAGAGGCAAAAAAAGACAGTATTCTTTTTTCAGACTTTCTTCGAAATTTATCCTTAAAGAGTTATGAACCAAATAATCCAAAATATTTATTACTTGCTTTTGATTTTGCTTTAAGACAAGGCAGAGCTGCTGCTAAATGGCAAAATATCCAAGTGCAAAAAGATATTTATCCATTTCTTAAATATACTCTTAGTGAGAATTGCCGGTTAAATCACAAAGAGGTCGGGTTAGATGGAATTGTTAGAAAAATTGATGACCCCTTTTGGGATAAATTTTACCCTCCTAACAACTTGATGTGCTCTTGTTGTGTGAAACAATTAACACAGATGGAAGCCGAAAATAAAAATTTTGATATTCAAATTGATGAAAATATGTTCAATATAAGTGAGGACTTTCAGAGAAATGTAGGCAAGGATTTTACTATCTTTTGTGATTTTATTGATGAATTATTTCCTTAAACCCGAATGGTGCAGTAGAGCTTTAGAGAAGATAGTGCTATTCTCAAAGATCTACTGCATTATTTGGGTTAATCCCCTACTTCATCACACAAGATTTTGTAACCACAGAATGGCCATTACCATCATCAGCTTTAATAAAATAAATACCACTGGTAACATTTTTGCCTCTATTATTCTTTAGGTCCCAGTGTAAACTATAAGTAGGATCATCTGCTTTTAAGTTATTATAAAAGCTCTCTCCGACTCTTAAATCTCTTACTTTCTGACCTTTTATGTTATACACTCCCACTCTAATATCCTTAGCTTTAGCTCCTTTCAAAGTAAATTCTATTGTAGTTACACCTTTTAATCCATTATTAAGCTGAGCCGGATTGGGATAAATCATAATCTTATTTTGCACAGCTTCTATTTGGCCATTATCATTATTTCCTACAGGGGCACCATATTCAAAACATCCTAAATCTACTGCTGAGCCATAAACTCTTTCACAACCATTTAAGTCCATAGCAGTCATATAAAAGCCTGTTGTATCAGGTATTCCTGCATCAATACATGGTGAATCTTCAGCTAAGAAATAAGATGACCACAAAGTCTCATCACCTCCTGCAAAAACAGGATCTACATCCAGCATATTATCTCCCCAATTTAGAATCCATTCCTCATCATAATCCGTTACTAATGCATCTATACCACCCCTGACCAAAGAGTAATCTATATCAAGGGCTGATGTACCGGGGATGGGTAATTCAGCGGGGTCCATCAGATAAATTTCATAAGAACTGTTAGGATTATCAAAAATTGAATTCCTTATTTTAACATCCCCTCGAACACCTAATATTGGCCAGTTATTGGTATTATTCACTAAGGTCATATTATTCACTTTCATTTGGGGTAAGTGTTCTCCTATAAAACCCACTGTTGTGTAATTCCAATCTAGAGGAGTATAAGAACAATTTGCTACTAATAGATTATTAACTGTTACAAAGTCATCACTTACACTCAAATCACTTCCATAACTAAAAGCTCTTCCTCCTGGAATAACAGAATTAGTTACGGCTATATTGGAGATTCTATAACTACCTTGATCAATCAGAAAAGGCATAGATCCAGGCTGACCCTCTACTTCCATTGTAACATTAAGACTATCTGCCCATATATTATGAACTATACCTTGAGATGCTGCGATTATAAAGCCATCATAATTATAATTTTTTAAATTAATATCTTCAACCAATATATTACTTGAGTATAAGATAACAAAAACACCATCAGTATGAATATTCTCAATATTAAGATCTTTCATCTGTAAACTCTCAACATTGTTTGCCCTTACAATTCCTGCCCAGCCAGCTCTTGAATATAAGTTCTTACAGCTAAAACCTGATACTGAAATATCACTGTTATCTTCAAGATAGAAAAAATTACAAATCTGGTTTTCTCCGTCTAAGATTGTATCAGCTGAACCGGCACCGACAAGTTTTGTCCCTCTATCCATACTTATAGGAAATATCTCTCCAGTGGTATCCGGAGAATATAATCCGGGAGCAACATGGATAATATTATAATCCCCATTAGCCCGAGCTTTTAATAAGGAAGATGCCTTAGAAATAGTCTTTAGTGCTTGAGCTGGACTTAAGCCGGTGTTATTATCATTGCCAGTGGGAGAAACATATAGATCTGCTTCTATTCTCTCATAAACATATTCATTGTAAGTTAACTCTCCATCCCATTCTATTACATCTGAAACATAATAGTAATGAGAGAAATCACCTTCAGGAGCTACTGAAATTTTATCAAAATAAAGTCCGTTTAAATAAGCAGGATTACTATTTACAGGTTCTATATAAACATCTCTGCCCTTACCGGCACTGTTATTATAAACAGAATTAGGATATGCTTCTGATAATTCTAATTGGTAATCTATTCCCACACTATAGATACCTCCACCAGTACGACCTCCGTTATTATTAAAGATTTCGCAAGCTTTAATACATATATTTGACTCAAAAATTGCAATTCCACCTCCTGTTGAAGATGTATTATTAAAAATCTTGCAATATTCGACTGATGAAAACTCAGAATCAAGGTAACTATACCCTAGAATATTAATTCCTCCTCCCTTATAATTTCTACCCTCATTTTCATTAAAATGGTCAGTCAAGGTGTTACCACCAGTTATTGAAAGTCCATTTACTTTGATATATTTTAATTCAGGAACATATCTATTATGATAAATCTTAAGAACAGTATCCTCATCATTCCCATCAATTATAGTTGAGTCTATATATGCTTCATCACCTGTTGTTAGAAATAGAGACCCTAGGGTAAGACTTTTCTCTAAAACTTCAACATTTTCAATATATCTCCCGGGGTGAACTAAAACTGTGTCATAATCTACCGCCGCATCAACAGCAGATTGGATAGTATTGTAGGTAAAATCTTGGTTTAAGCCAACTTCTAATACTGTGGCTGAAAGACTAATGCTGAACATTAGCAATATTAGCATTAATATGTTTATTTTATACATAAGGTCTCCTATTTATTGAAATGAATACAGAGAGAGGACATCCTCCCTCTGTATTATACTATTGATTAACTACTTTTTCTGTCAACTATTTCATGAGAATCATTTTCTTAGTAACACTTTTTTCTTTAGTTTCCATTTTGCAGAAATAAAGTCCTGAAGCAACTTTCTGTTCATTTGAGTTTCTTCCATTCCAGACAAGACGTAAGCTCCTGCACTAGTTTCCTCATCAATGAGTGGAGACTGTTCAGATTATCTAACTGATATTCAATACTTTAACCCAAATAATGCAGTAGACCTTTGCGAATAGCACTATCTTCTTTTGCAAAAGTAACTTCCATAATTTTCAGGAATATATATATTATATGCCTTCAAATTCTGTAAGTTATTTTGCTAAAAGA
>JAEKNW010000319.1 GCA_016838885.1 Candidatus Cloacimonadota bacterium | reverse complement strand
GGAGCCCAATTTGAAATAGTATCCGAGTTAAAAGAAAATCCTATGCACATGGGTCTTTTTGATTTGGATGATATTCATAAGTTAGATGATAATGGGAAAGTTGGAGCTTTAGTTATTGTTAATTGTGGATTGGAGGATGTTTTTTTTCAAAGTATTTACGGTAAAATATATCAAACTGGGAGTAGTGGTCAATATCGAGTAGTTCTAAAAGAAAGAACGCAATATTTTGTTATTCAAAAACAAGGGTATGGTAATTACAAATACCCCTTTCCTACTCCACTTAAAAGCGGGACTGTTTATGAAATGGCGATCGATGAGAAGAGCAAGCAACCCGATGTTATTACTTTTGTTATCACTAGTAATGAGGATAATGCATCTGTCTATGCTAATGGAGAATTGCTAGGTAAGACAGAAAACAGGGTTTTTACAGCTGATTTGCCAATAGGTAACAACGAAATCGAAGTTATAAAATCAGGCTATAAATCTAAGGTAATAAATCACAATCTTTCCCCTGAAAACAACAAAGTTGTTATTGATCTAGTTCCTTCCCTCCCAACAGCAGTAACAATTACAACTGAACCTAAGGGCGCAACAATTTATATAGATAATGTTTTGTTTGGTACTTCCCCTAAGAGTAGTTTCTTTAATGAAGGAACTTATCCTATCAGAATTGAAAAGGAGAGTTTTGCTATCATTAATGAAAATATCACAATAACAGACCCTGAGACAAAAAAGCACTATGAATTAAATGATATCCGTGCTACCCTAACAATTAATTCAAATCCAGAAGCTATCATAACAATGAATGGTACAATTTATCAGGGAGAGATTAAAGAATTAAAACTGCTACCTCAAATGTTAAATATTAGAGTTGAACAAGATTTCTGTGAGACAATAAATGAAACATACAATCTTGAAGCCATGGAGAACAAGGTATTCTCACTTTATCCAAAGAATTTATCCGGAACTTTGACTGTTAACACACATTCAAAAGCAGAAGTAGATATAAATGGTAAGATATTTACTGGTAGTGTTACAGAAGAAAGATATATGCCTGGACTATACAAAGTTATAGTTACTCAAGAGTTTTGTGAAACTCTTACTGAAAGTGTTTACCTAGAGTCAAATCAAAACAAAGTTTTTGATTTATATCCACAAGATATCTCAGGGTGGCTTACAATTAAAACTGATCCTTCAGCAATGATATATGTTAACGATAAATATTATTCTGAAGTAAATAACATGAAATTTATACCTCAGGTATTAGAGATTAGGGTATTGCAAAGTAATGCTGATGATATAATTAAAATAGTAACTCTTAAAGCTGGAGATGAAAAAGTTTTAGAACTTTATCCAGAAATTAGAAGATCCAGAGTTGATGTTGTTACTATTCCAACATCTTCTGAAATTAAACTAAGTGGAGAGTCTGGAAATAACTATAGATCTGTCGGTAAGCATAGTTTTATGGATATACCTGTTGGTTCTTATGAGTTAGTAGTATCAAATGATGGATATATGACACATAGAGAGACTTTTGTACTAACAGCTGAAAACATTATCCAGAAACAGATAACTTTAAAAGAGGGAAGGTCTGAAGAGCTTTTTGAATCAGATAATTTTGTTTTTGTAGAGGGTAGTACTTTCCAAATTGGTTCAACAAATGAAAATAGTAACAAAGCTTCTGGACAAATTCTAAATTTATCAGATTATTATATAGGTAAGTATGAGGTAACACAATTAGAGTGGAAAGAGGTAATGCAAGGTAATCCCTCCAGGTATAAAAATGATATGAATCCTGTAGAGAATGTATCATGGTATGACGCTGTAGATTTTTGTAACAAGAAAAGTATCAAAGATGGATTAGAAGCAGTTTATTCAGGAACTGGGGAGAATATAGAATGTGATTTTAGTAAAAATGGCTACAGATTACCTACTGAGGCTGAATGGGAATATGCTGCTCGGGGAGGAAAAAGATCACAAGCCTTTATATACAGTGGAAGTAATAATATTGATGAAGTAGCGGAGTATAGAAATAACAATAATTCTTCTCCCAAGCCAGTTGGAGGTAAAAATCCTAATGAATTAGGTATTTACGATATGTCTGGAAATGTCTGGGAGTGGTGCTGGGATATCTATGTTGATTCGATTGAATATTCAAAGAAAACTCCAACTGTTCCCGACTCAGGTCATAGTAGAGTGGGAAGGGGAGGTAGCTATAGTAGCAAAGCTTCTCGTTGCAAGATAACTGATAGAAGTGGTACTTACCCCACTAATTTTATCAGTGCTATTGGTTTTAGAGTAGTGAGAAAGGCAGATTAACTCTAGGATTAAGAAGATGTTTTAAGTCGTCTGTGTTTCAATAACAGATAAATCAGAATGCTAAATCTATAACCCATATAATGCAGTAGATCTTTGAGAATAGCACTATATTCTTTTGCAAAAGTAACCTCCATAATTCTCAGGAATATATATATTATATGCCTTCAAATTCTGTAAGTTATTTTGCTAAAAGAATCTGCACTCTTCTCTAAAGCTCTACTGCACCAT
>JAEKNW010000318.1 GCA_016838885.1 Candidatus Cloacimonadota bacterium | reverse complement strand
AGTAGAAAAAAAAGAAAAGGTCATATTGTAGTGTCCTAATTTTTGAAGAAACCCCTTAGGAATAATGTTTTTCTAAAAAATGTGGTAAAGATGGGTTAAAGAAGCTCCACTAATTTTTACTTCAGTTCCTGGTAAAATAGTGAGGGTTACACCTGCATCAATATAGAGTATCTCAGTAACTTGATAAGGGTTATTCTCTGGAGACCAAACGGTATCTTCGGAGAGATGACCACCCACCTCTATGGACCAAAGTGAAGATAAACTTATTATACCCATTAATATCATAAATAAACATTTTTTTAACATCTGCCTACCCTCTTTTTAAAAATATTAAGACTCTCCTTCTTATTAAGAAGGAGAGTTATTTGTAAAGGAAATTTCTATTTCATGAGAATGCCTTTTGTGTTACTAACACCTTTATCTGTTTTAATTCTAAATAAATAAAAGCCTGAAGCAACTCTACTATTTTGATTATTTACTCCATCCCAAGTAAAATTATGAGAACCGGCTGATTGCTGAGCTAAGTCTTTTGTATAGACTTTTTGCCCTTTAATATTATAAACTTCGACATCTACAATACCAGCTTGCTTAAGAGTATAAGAAATCGTAGTTGTTGGATTAAAAGGATTAGGATATAATGAATGTATGGTAACTTCAGAAACTATATTAAGTTCTATGCTATCTTCTAAATCTTCATTATCAGTTGCAATAATATTATAAGTTAAGTAAGGATAACCGTCATTAATTTCAGGATTTATATCCCAGACATCCCAATTTGCAACATCAGCATAGGGATCTCCTACAAAATCCCAGGGAAGATAGTCATAAACTTGAGTATAAGTTGCGACATCTTTCATTTGAGCAGTGGTCATACCATCAGCATGAATTAAAACTTCAGGATTTATCTCTGCTACTTCATAATCCACATAATTATCATATCCAACCCAGAATTCATTACCGCTGGGTTCCGTAAATCCTGCATCTCGGTCTGATCCTATAACTCGATTAGCTGTATATGATCTATTTATACCTCCGTTAAGTTGTACATAAAATTCACCAGCAAAGAGATTAATCATAAAATTATTAATATCTTGAGCATAGATATCAACCATAGTGTAGCTATTAGAAATAAAACAAAACACTGCAGAACCAATAAATCCACCTGTATAATCTGAACCGGTTATAAATCCTTTGGCACTACAACCAGCTATTTCAGGGAATTGAGGAGCTGGATTATCAGCATCGCTTCCTCTCATGGAACCTACAAATCCACCCACATACTCGAGGCTTTCATTGTTTAAAGATTCTATCTCTGTATAGGAATGACAATCCACAATATCATAACCATTACTCCCCACAAAGCCTCCAATATAAGAACCACCATTTAGTGTAATGTATGATTCACTCTCACAGAGAAAAATCTCTCCCCCGTTTATACCTATAAATCCTCCAACATAATCCAAATCATCATGCTCACTGTAAAGTTCTAAGGTGCTAGTGCAGTTTTGAATCCTGGCATCAGAAGATTCACCGACGAATCCACCTATCCTACCAGCATAGGAAATTAAGTCTGAAACAGTAATGATAGCATTTGAAAAAGAATACTCTATCAATGAATCAGAAACAAATGCAGCTATTCCTCCACTTTTTTCATAACATAAAATACTTCCTGATACAGTAACATTAAATACAGAACTTTCTGAATTTATTCCTATAGCCAATAAGCCTACAATGGAACCAGTATAATTAAAATCTCTTAATGTTAAATTTCTAACTATGCCGTTAGTTATTTGTCTGAAAAAACTAGCATTACCATCAACTTCTCGGTTAAGATAATGATTGAAAATTTCATAGTTCCCCCCATCATAATATCCAGAAAACCAAATATCATTCCATTCATCAACATCATTTACATTAGAAGATTCAGAAGCATCAATATCAGCTGTTTGGAGAAAATAACTGCCCCAAACTTCTTCAGTCTCAGAAAACCAAACTAAGTGGTCAAATTCACTCATTAAGTATGGGGCTTCTTCGGTCCCTGCACCAGGAGGCTGAACTCCTTGTCCAAATAATACAGTACTACATACAAATAGCAACATAGTTAAAAATAATTTCATTTTTTACTCCCCTTTCTTAACTATACCCAACCCATATCTTTAAGTTTAAAATAAATACAGAGAGAGACATCCTCCCTCTGTATTATATTATATAAATCTACATTTTCTGTCAACTATTTCATAAGAATCATTTTATTTACACGGTTTTCTTCACCAGAAGAGACTTTATACAAATAAATACCTGAAGATACTTTTTCCTTGTTTTCATTGGTACCATTCCAAACAATTGAATGCTTTCCTGCATTCAATCTAGTATTAACTAGTATTTTCACAAGTTGCCCTCGAATATTATAAATTTGCAGTTTCACCGTAGATTCTTCTGCAATATCAAATTGAATTGTTGTTTCTGGGTTAAATGGGTTTGGGTAGTTACTTAATGACAAAGCTTGACTAACAGGTAAAACATATTGATCATTACCGGTATATCCCGGAGATTCAAAACAACCTATATCTATGCCAGCTCCATAAACTC
>JAEKNW010000317.1 GCA_016838885.1 Candidatus Cloacimonadota bacterium | reverse complement strand
CTAGCAAAATAAGTTACAGAATTTGAAGGCATATAACATATATATTCATGAAAATTATGTAGCTTACTTTTGCAGAAGAATATAGTGCTATTCACAAAGATCTACTGCATTATTTGGGTTCAATCACCATTGCTTGTAAGTATGGTTTAATGGCGTTTTTAATCTTACAATAACTACTTCTATTTAATAATTACAACTATATCTGTATATTATAACAGTCAAAAATACACAAAACTTGACAGTTCTAATTGTCGCTATACTTTGTCTCAAGGAGTAAAAAAATGGATAATATATTAAATGAACTATTTGCTATACAGAATAAAGTAGCTTCATTGGTACCTACTAAGTTTAAGCGATATTTAGAAATAGATTGGAATCAAAGACTGATTATCATTACAGGGGCACGTGGAACAGGTAAAACAACTATGGTCTTGCAATATTATCTTGAAAAATTCAAGTCTACTTCAGAATGCTTGTATTTTTCAGTAGATAATCCTTTAGTCGCTAAAAGTGGTATTTATGAAATAGGAAAAGAATTCTTTACCTTGTATGGTGATACTATTATTATCGATGAAGTCCACAAACAAAATAACTGGTCTTTTCATGTAAAAGCTTTATATGATTCATTTCCAGACAAAAAAATAATTATTTTAGGTTCTTCTAAACTTAATATTATAAATCAAAAGGGAGACTTGTCGCGTAGGGCATTGATTTATAATTTAAAGGGGCTTTCCTTTAGAGAGTTTATTGATTTGAAATATAATGTGAAAATGGATTCTTATTCATTAGATAAAATATTAAAAGATCATGTTAGCATAAGCTCTTCTATTTTACGAAATATACCAGAAATAAAAAAGTACTTTTTTGAATACAAACAGTATGGCTTCTATCCTTTCTTTAACGAATATTCAGAAGCAGAATATCAGCAAGTTTTGCAGAGTGTGGTTGATAAAATAATTTATAAAGATATTCCTAGTTTAAAAAATATAAAAGGTTCATCAAGTTTTGTTTTTAAAAAATTGATTGCTTATTTAGCAATGTCAAAGATTCCAACAGTAGTTGTTTCAAATATCTGCAAGGAACTTGATATTAACAAAGAGACTCTTTATGATTATCTAGATTTACTCGATCGGGCAGATATCATTAACATCATTAGAAGAGAAAACGCTACAGTTCGCTCTCTACAATATTCTAAAATAATGCTGGCAAATCCTAATTTATATTATTCAATTTCTAATGTAATGTGGAAACATAATACAGATTTAGGAAATATCAGAGAATCATTCTTCGTTTCTCAACTAGGTAAAGATATTTTAGCTTCGAAGGTAGTAGATTATCTCATACCAGTCGGCAACACAGAAATTGAAGTTGAAATAGGTGGAAAGAATAAAACAAGGAAGCAAATTCAAGGTTTAGAGAATGCCTATGTCTTTAAAGATGATATTCAGGTAGGATATGATAATATAATCCCCCTATTCTTAATTGGTTTTTTGTATTGATTTTTCATTTTTAACTTCTGGGTTCAACTTTTCACTTTTCATTTAAAAGTTGGCACCGCAAGCCGATTCGAACGGCTGACCTTTTCCTTAGGATTGATTATTATATATGTTTGCCAATACGGGATAAAAGACTCTTCAGTCGGAAGGTGGCGGAGAGAATCTCCACCGTCCGACGGAAGAGGTCTCCGTCCAACAAGGATAGGATTACCTCCCACATATCAATCATCTAATACTAACACGATTCTTTTCTATGTAAGCTATTACATTATGTAAATGTTCTTCACTCCTAATATAGCGATCAAAATAATCTTTCATCCAAAATGGACATTGCCGTCCTAATACCTTGTTTGCTTCCCTTGCTGTATAAGACTTCCAACTTTGCACTATTTTAGGTAAACTATATCCTAATTTCGGACTTATTAGTACATGCACATGATTTGGCATTATTACCCAATCAACTAGCTCATACGTAACTTGATCGAACTGTTCAAATGCTTCTTTCACTATGTTATAGATTAATGGATTCTTTAAGTAACACTCACCATAACCACTATCTTCATAAAGGTGGATTTTACGCTCTAATGCAATATATTTCTCAGACCCTTTTTCAATGTTACCATCCATTTCTAACTGATCCATCCACTTGTACAACAAGTTCTTGGGAACAGAATCAAATAGCCTGTAAGTGATGAACTGAAAGACCTTGTCATTATCATAATGAGGTAAGTGCTTTCTCTTGTAATAACCTTTTATTTCGTCTTCTAACCAAAAGTACATAACCTTGTTCCCTCCTGTTTTTCTTATTGCTTATTAGCTTTTTAGAAATCCTCTTCTGTCATTTGGTAATAAGCCCTCTTCTGTCGGACGGTGGAGATTCTCTCCGCCCCAAGCGAAGCTTGGAAAATTATCTTATCTTCAGTCATACGACTGAAGATGGCGGAGAGAATCTCCACCGTCCGACTGAAGAGGATTCCTTCCTGAAAAAATAGAACCCTCGCTCTTCACCTTTTGGTTACCAAGAGAGAGTTCTTTTCACTGTTTGCCCTTTGGGACAGGATATAAATCTGTTCAAAATTAGTTTTTTGAGCTGCG
>JAEKNW010000316.1 GCA_016838885.1 Candidatus Cloacimonadota bacterium | reverse complement strand
AAACTATTTATCCCCTTTAGGGATATTAAAAACGTACACAGCTTCAAAATAGACTGAGTAGAAAAAAAAGAAAAGGTCATATTGTAGTGTCCTAATTTTGAAGAAACCCCTTAGGAATAATGTTTTTCTAAAAAATGTGGTAAAGATGGGTTAAGCGGGACTTTTGATATCCCTGCCAATATCCCTCTTCTTTCTCTAGAGAGATAGCATCTTTTAGCCACATAAGATAATCTGCAAATCTAACATTCTGAGACTCATTCATTTTAGATTGATATTGAAGGTGATTAATGAGTAATTCTTGATCGAGGAAATAAGTTATTGACAAATCTAAATTACTAAGCCATTCTTTTCGTTTATAAATAACTTCATGAATAAATTTTCTGCCTTGAATAATTCGAAAGACTAATCTGTCATTTATCTCCTGGTTGATAATCAATAAATCTGCATACCAGGAGACTATTTCGCTCATCTCATATTTCTTTGATTTTAGCTTAACAACATCAATAATTATTGCTTTGTTAATATTCCATTTCATCTTTTTTATTGGGAGTAAATCATTGCCTTGATAGTACCAATGACCTTTATAATGCTCTTTCCTTCTTGCTTCTTTCAACCATAAGCAAAAATCTCTTATCTGAATAAAATCATAATCAGATAAAACTTGGCTCCAATCATCTCTTGCCAGAATATCTTTATCAGTCTTTGACATTATGTGCAAATCATCATCATGAAAGGGGAAACTGTTCATTAAGAGATGATGAAGATGATATCTTTTAGTAAAGTTTAGGGCAATCATTTCGCTTATATGCTTACTTTCAATCTTAATGTCTAAAGCTTGAGAATATTGCTCTAGAAGTTCTGAAGAATAATTAAAGTTATCATTACAGAAGTTATGAACCTGCCCAAAATCAAGTTTGTTTGCCCATAGTTTTGTAATCGACTCTTTGCTTAGATGAACTACTAATTTTGACCAGCATCCTAACTCTTCTTCATCTGACCTAACATCTTCTAACCATTCATAAAATTTGGCAAACTCTCCTTCAACTAAAACATTTCTCCGATTAGTATATTTCATGTAATACCATTGTCTCTTGAGCAGTTCTTGATCAATTTCATTTATAGTAGATAATTGCTTGAGATTAAAGCTATGTGAAGTTAAAAACATGAGATGTAAATATACTCGAGACTCCATATAAAGAAATATGTCCTCTTGATTATCTGTTATTTTAAGACTATCTAATAGTTTAGTATATTCTGATATAGGATTATAACCTCTTTTTAAGAGATGTTCTACATCATCTGCAGACTGAATAAATGGGAACCAATCATATTGGACTTCTTGGATAAGTTCCAGAAAGTCAGATACTTTATCTTCAATTTCATTGATTCCCATTTTGTAATATCTCTCAATTGATTTATTTTATTTTTTAAACAACCTTGCTAATCTCTTGACCCCTTCTTCAATGGTAGCAGGATCAGCAAAGGTGAAGTTAAGTCTAATGGCATTGTATTTTTCCTGTCCTTTTGGATAGAACTTGGAGCCGGGAATAAAGCAAACTTTTTCCGCTTTGGCAGCTTCAAAGAGTTCATCACCACTCATATCTTGAGGAAGAGTAATCCAGATAAACATCCCACCTTCAGGCTTAGTCCACTTTAAAGTGCTAGGCATATATTTTTCCAGGGCATCAAGCATGGCATTTAGACTTGGTTTATAGATTTCTGATATTTTTTGAAGTTGAGCATCTAACATATTTCTTTCTAAAAATCTTCCAACAACTCTTTGAGTAACACAATCACTAGAAACGATTATCTTCTGCATCCAAAGTGCAACTTTAGCAATAATAACTTCATCACCCATCATGTAAGCTGAGCGCATACCAGGTCCTAGAACTTTAGAAAATGATTTAACACTTGTAACAATATTTTTATTTTGCATTCGAGCGATTTCGAAGATTGAATCAATTCTTTGACCACAATAGCGAAGTTCCCCATAAGGGTTATCTTCCAGAATTGGTATATCATAGAGTTCTGCAAGCTCTATAAGTCTTTCTCTTTTGATTTTACTCATAGTAACACCGGTTGGATTCTGAAACTCTGGGATAGTATAAATAAACTTGATTTTTTGATTATCAGCAATTAGTTTTTGAATTTCTACCTCTAATTGGACCATATCCATCCCATCATCTTCAACTTCTATGCCTTGCAATTTAGCTCCCATGGCTTCAAAGGCTACTACAGTTCCAAGAAAACTAGGAGCTTCGCAGATAACATAATCTCCTTCATCAATGAAACATTTTGCATAAGCGAAGATAGCATTAGTAGAGCCAACACTTGTTATAATCTCAGAAGCTTTAAGGTTTGATTTAATCTCATAGTTGATTAGGGCTTGTTTAAAAACAGGATCCCCTTCTGATGCCCCATATTGTAAAACTTCACAGCCTTCGTTTTTAACTACATCAGCATATAATTCACTTAGTTCTTTAGTTGGGAATGTCTTTGGTGAAGGAAAGCCTCCTGCAAAAGAGATTAACCCTTCGATTCCTCTTGTAGAAGCAACTAGTTCTCTAATCATAGATGAACCTTGCTTTCTCGTGCTTTGAGAGAAGATTTTCTTGTAATCCATACTTCTTACCTACTTTTTTTTTATTATTATTTATCTTGCCATATTTTGTGAAGAAAGAAAATAAGTCAATAAAGAAATAACTATAATCCCAAATAATGATAAAAAATGGACGAATCAATGAAGATAATAGAAACTATAAAACTAGATAATTTAGATAATCAGATGAGGTTGAGTGATATCGGCTTTCATAGATTTGATTATATTCACAGTCGTAAGGCCTTAATCAAGGCTATTAAGCGTGGAGATATATTGATAAATGACCAGCGAGGATATACTGCAGATTATGTTAAGAATGGTGATGTCATTACTTTGATTGAAGAAGAGGATATAACTTATAAAGCTTATCAGAGAAACTTAGAAATTATTTATGAAGATGATTATCTAGCTGTAATCAATAAACCTGCAGGTGTTGATGTGAGTGGGAATAAATTCAAGACTATTGAGAATATGCTTCTTTCTAATATTTCTTTAAATACCGGCACTGATGGATTAAAGAAGTTAAGGCCTGTTCATAGATTAGATAATCAAACTTCCGGATTACTCTTAATTGCAAAGACATCAGGTGCCTTGATTGAACTCTCAAGACAGTTTCAAGCACGAGAGATTGTTAAAAAGTATAGCGCAATTGTAATAGGTTGTCCTGCTAATGAAGGGGTAATTGATAGCCCCATAGGAAAAGTAGAGGCTTTAACTAAGTATAAATTGATAATGACATGTCCATCTTTAAAAGTTGGTGAGATTTCTTTGTTGGAACTAAGATTATTCACAGGCAGAACTCATCAACTAAGAATACATCTTGCCAGTATAGGACACCACATTTTAGGGGATAAGTTATATGGGAATAAAGACTTAGTACTCTCAGGAAAGGGCCTTTTCTTATCGGCAACAGAACTTGCCTTTAATCATCCCATCACACAAGAGAAATTAAGCTTTAATCTTTCCCTCCCTCATAAATTTACAGCTCATTTAGAAAGAGAAAAAAGAAGATTTGAGAAATATCAAAAAGATTAAGCCGGGATGATTTCTCTTCCCTCTTCTTTAGCAAATGCTTTTTTTAATTCTTGAAAACTTGCTTGGGCTAGCCTGGCAAAACAGCTTCCAGACCCCATATCATTAAGATAGTGGGCATCAGAATTTCTGATCACAGTTAAGCCTGAAAGATAAGAGTTCTTTGCCATAAATTGGTTAATATCACACCTGGCTGTTATACCTACTCCATCAATAGATAAATTCTTAGGAAGAAATCCAAGTTGAGAAATAACAGAATTAGTTTGAGCATCGATATGGGCAGGAAAACAGATAGAATCAAATTCTTTGACTTTTAAAACAGTAGTCTCAAAATCCCAGATTACAGAATTTATGAGAGCTCTTTCTTCAATTCCGATAATATTTTCATCTTTATCCACGATAACTTGATCCCCAAAGTAATCAGGATTATTTTCAATCGGAAGAAGAGCTTCATATATTTCTTCATCAAACTTCATAGCTGTTTCAATATCCGGAAACAGAGCAACTACATGAATCTCTTCCATAGTTTGGATTTCGACACCAGGTATTACTACAATGTCATGCTTCTTTCCTAGCTCATAGTAGGCTTGGCAATTTTTACAACTATTATGGTCTGTAACTGCTATCATGTCAAGTCCAAGCTCCTTAGCCCGTTCGATAAAAGCAAGAGGAGACATTTCCAAGCCTCCACAAGGAGAAAGAACTGTGTGATTATGAAGGTCTATTTTAAACTTTTTTAGCATTAATCTTGATGCAAAAGCTGATATAAAACTCCCGCAGCATCAAAAACAGGTAAAGATGTTTTAATTAAAACTATTCCTTCTTCAGTTGCTTTATCAATAACAGCTTGTTCAGGAGGAGTATTCTTGCCAAAAACAATACAAGGGATATCAGCCATAGAGGCTACTGCAATCACATTCATGTGTCGCATAATAGTGAACCATGCCATATTATCTTTAGCAGAACCCATTACGTCTGAGAGTAAATCAGAAACATATCCGGTGTTAAGCTCAACATTCTCTACATTAACTTCCGGATTAAGAACAACATGGTCTATCTTATTTAAGTAATCTTGTAACTTTATCATTATTTTTATTTTCCTTTCTTTTCAGTTTTATCTAAATTCTGTTTATATAGGATTACACAATCTTTTATTGTTGCTTTACCTTGCACTATATCTTCAGCTAAAGCGTAACAAGTAGGGCAACCACAAGCGCAGCAGTTAATACCCGGTAATTGCTTAACAATCTCTTGAATCTTCTGAATCTTCTCTAAGGCAGCAAATAGATTATCATCAAGCTCCATAATAGAACGAGGTTTTAGTTTTGGAACATCAAATTTACCCTTCTTGTTAAGAGCCCAAAACTCTTTATAATCCAATTTATCATCATTTTCTTTCTGGGCTAATTTTTTCAATCTACTCATCGCTATGAATTTATTCTCGACATTTAAACCACCCCCAACACACCCGACATCACAACTTCTCAGTACTACGTATTGATATTGATCAAAATGGTGGTCTTCGATTCTGGAGAGAATATCTATGCAGTTATCAATCCCCGTAACAGATAAAACTCTGATATCGTCTGAATCAATTTTATCTGCTTCTTTAGCAGCAATACCATAAGTTAAACCTCTTTCATAGGTATCGATTGGTGCATTGTCATACCAAGCTTCTTTTACGACTTCTTGAGCTTTACTGTATATCTGCCTAATAGAAAAGGCACCGTCTTGATAACTCTTGTAAGTACCTTCAGGCTGATGAACTGCAGTAACTTGTGAAACACAAGGAACAATAAGAAAGACACCTACTTCATCATCTGAGTATTGATACTTCTCTTTTGCCTGTTCTCTTAAATAATAGGAAAGAATACTCATAGGAGCTTCGATGTGAAAAAGATTAGGCAATAGAGATGGAAATCGAACTTGGATAAGTCTAACTATAGCAGGACAGCCACTAGATAAAACAGGCCTAATATCTTTGTTATCGCGGATATATTTCTGAATCATCTCAGTCATGAAATCTACAACACTAGACTCTTCAGCTACTTCATCGAAACCTAGTTTTAGGATAGTTTTCTTAATTGTAGCATAATTATTCTCTTCAGAAAATTGCCCGGCATATACGGTTGAAAAGACGGCAATTCGATATTTGAAATTATTCATTATCTCAAAATTATCCGAATAAGGTATAATTGCTTTGAATGAACATGCTTCTATACAATTACCGCAATCGATACACCTTCTTTCATCCAGTATTATAGTTTTATTTCTTATTCTAATAGCTTCGGTAGGACACACTTTAACACAAGCAGTACACCCGGTGCAATTTTCTTGCTTAATTTGTAAAGCATGAAAATACTCGTTTTTCTGATACATATATTCCTGCTATCTATTTAAAATATGTTATAATCTCTAATATAGTATTTCTTCCTCTTACAGAATCTAGATGCATCACATCAGAATTCTTTTTAATGTTGGGTAAACCTAATCCGGCTCCAAAACCCATTTCGCGGACATACTCAACTGCTGTTGAAAAACCGGGCTCTAAGGCTTTATGAATATCTTCAATCCCAGGACCAATATCTTCAAATACTATATGAACTAAATCACCATGCACATTACTTTTCATGACTCCACCTTCTGAATGAGCAGCTAAGTTTATCTCTGCTTCATAAGAAGCAACTGCAACTTTGCGTAAAACTACAGGATCAATTCCTAGCTTTTTCAGTAATCTCTTTAGTTCAGCTGAGCCATTCCCCGCATTATTAAAGTCGTGCTTAGTTACCTCAAACTCCAAAGTAATAGCCGGAGCCGGTTTCTCTTTTTGAAACAACTCAAATCTATCTTTGAAGTCATCGTTGATATTCCAATATTCCGCCATATTTAAATCTGACAACTTCTTAAATCTTTGTTATATAGAAGCCCTGCAGATTTGTACATGGTCATTTTAGTAGTGATTAATGGTAGTTCTCTCTCAATCGCCATATCAATAAGGTCTTGAGGAGGTCTTTTACCTCGGACAAAAACGACTCCTAACAAATCAATCATATCGGATAATCTAATAACTTGCGGGTTAGTTAATCCGGTTAATAAAAGTGTAGATTCTTTGGTACACATTAAGATGTCCGATATTAAATCTGAGCCAAATGCACAAGGTATATCTACCTCTATATCAGCATCAGGAGTTAATAACTCACCTTCTAATAACTCTAAGATATCTTTTAATTTCATGATATTCCCTTCTTAATTATTATTATTTTCCAAATATTTCAATTAAAGCTTTTTACGTCAAGATTTATTCACCAAAATTTAGTTTATTACTAATTTTCCCTTAATTCTATCAATCTGTTCTTGAGTATAGCTGGCGTAATTTATATCCTTAGCATCATTAAAAAGCTTGTATGCTGTAATTAGTTTTTCAACAGCCTTCTCATCATCACCTAGGATTTCAAAAGTAATTCCCCAATTGAAAAGAGCTTTACCTTGACCAATTTTATCTCCTATTTCATTAAGAGACTCTTCTTGAATTTGATAGTATTTAAATGCTCCCTCATAATCCTTCTCTGCTCTCATAACATTAGCTAAGTTACCGAGAGAATGCGCGATACCCTCTTTATCTTGCAACTCTTGTTGACGTTTTAAATTGGTTTCATAAATCTTTTTTGCTTCAGTTAAGTTTCCTTGTTGAAAAAAAGCATCTCCAAGTCCATCATTAGCATAAGCTATGCCAACTTTATCATCAATTAACTCAGCAATCTCTTTTGCTTGAGTGAAATAAGTTATAGCTCTTTCATACTCTTGTAATACAAAATATATATAGCCAAAATTATAGAGGACTGTTTGTTCTTGTTGTTTATCTCCAATATATTTTGCAGTTGAAAGACAATTTTCTAGGGTTGCTAAGGCTTGATCATCTAAACCTTGAGCAAAATAAATCATTGCGATTTCAGTAGAAACCTTTGCATAACCATGTTTATCACCGATATCTTCGGCAATATTTAAGGCTTTTTTGAAATATTCTAAACCTTTTTCTTGATTCCCTAGTCTTATTTGAATGATTCCCAGCGATGTTTCTGAAATTCTTAAGTAAAATCTTTTATCATTTTCTTGGGCAATTTTATGGAGTATTTGGTAGTTTTCTTCAGCTAGCTTATAATCCGCTCTATCTAAGTAATATTGTCCAATTATTGAATAAAAGAGAATTCCAATGGTGATAGATTGAGAGTCGATACTCTCCTTCAACTCTTTCTTCAGAGTTTCGAATTGTTCTAAGGAGTTGCTCATTCTATAATAATCAAAGAGAATTAGTTTTATTCTAAACAAAATCTCTTGAGACTGAATGATATCTTTGATCTTTTGATAAGTACTTTTAAAAGCTTGAAAATCTTTTTGAATTTCATATAAACGAATCTGATAAAAGTAATATAAATCTATTTGCTCCTGTGATAACAAGTCAAGCTGAATCAGGTTTTGATATTGGGCAACTTCTCGTATTTTATTTTGGGCGATATTAACTTCAACTAACAATAACAGAATATCATTTCGTTCTTTTTCGTTTTCACAGAAATCAAGGGCTTGGCTGTAATAATAATTACATATACCATAGGCAGACATAACATAGTTTTTTTGAGCTGCCAGTAAAGACCATTTCACGATATTTAGGTCAGATTTGGCTAGGATAAAGTGATTAGCTATTACTTCGTAATACATAGAGATTTTGCTCTTATAATTCTTGATATAATAGTTAGCAATTGTTATATGCAATTTCTGTTTCTCTTTAAAAAGTATTGTTCTATAGATTGCATCTCTCATGAGAGAATTATTGAAGAAATATTCAACTTCAGGTAAAATTAACTTCTTAAAAATATGTTTGTTAGCTGTTAGTTTTTTCAAAACTGTTTGAATGTGTTCCCTAACAAACTCTTCAGAAAAGATATCCATTAACTGGTCATTGAAAGATACTCCCATTATGGAGGCATACTTTAAAAGCTGTTTAGTATCTTCATCTAGAGCTTCAAAATCATTTAAGAGAACAGTTTCAAAAGACTTTGGTAGTTTCCCTGCTCGAACTAATTGCAGAAAATCACTTACATCAAAAATACCTTTAGAACTAGACCAATTATGTTCAATAATAGAACAAACTTCTTTGATATAGGCAGGATTACTCTGTGATAAGGTAAGTATCTCTTTAAGGGCTTTAGGAGTAACATTAAGATTTTTGGAAAGAAAGAACTCTTTTGTCAGTGCTTCATCAAAATTCTTCATCTCAACTTTTAAAGGAGAATAGTAGATATAATCATTAAAAATATTTATATCATTAGTAGTGAGAAGGACTTTCTTCTTTTCGACTTGCAATTTCGGAATCATCTTAATCAATAATTTACTTGACTGCTGATCAAGCCACTGAGTGTTTTCAATAACAAGGATGTCATTCTCTTTTAATACTGTTACTAATATTTCAGTTAGAATTTCTTCAACTATAGGTAAGTTTTTTCCCTTTAATTCAATAGAACTTTCTTGAAAATAATCAGTGATAATATCCAAATCAAGCTTAATACATCGCTTTTTTAAAAATCTCTTTAACAAAATTATATCATCAACAATGCTATCAATAGCTAGAAATCTACTAATTAGCTTGTAAAAGATAGTAAATGGTTTCAGTTTATCATACTCACTCATGACCAGGATAAGATTAGAATCTTTATTCTCTATTTTAGCTTTAAGATACTCATAAACTAGATGAGATTTTCCACTTCCCGGATTACCCGAGATGCAGGTCAATAGATGACCATCCATGGTTATCAGAATATCATCATACCCAAATAATTTATCATTTTCATACTTTGCAACAAAAGCACTCCAGTAGTCGGACAACTCCTTGGTTATATGATAAATTTCAATCTCTTCAGCGATGCCTTTAACTTGGACTTTTTTAATAAATTGAGTTTCATATCTTCCCTTTATGGAGGGAATAATCTCAGATGAGAAGGTAAAATCATTATAGGGGGACTCGCTCATAAGTCGAGCAGAAATATTTACCCCATTACCGATTATCCCATATTCATAGCGTTTTTTAGCCCCTAAAATACCACTAAAGATATTTTGATAAGTTAACCCAATTTTAGTTTTAATCCCACTAACTGCCAATTTAGATATTTTGGTACTACAGACAAAAGCTCTTTCAATATCATCATTATGAAGATAAGGAACACCAAAGGTGATTAAGATTAAATAACCTTTATCAGTATAATCGATTTTATTTATCGTCCCTTCATAAAAATACACGATATTTTGCATTTGCCGATAGAATTTATGATAATTTTGGAGTCCTATTTCGGTTTGAGAATCATCAGCATTTTGAATTTTAACAAACATTACAGCAGAGTTTTTAAGCTCTCCCCTAAACTTATTATTTCCCAGCCAGTCATTTACCCGTTTAGGGAGAAAATTGCTTAGTAATTGATTATCTGTAATTAAATTGGATTTCTGTTTCTTATAATCAGTTGATTTGAGGTCAACATCAATGGTAATATCTCCTTGAGTGAAAACCTCTTCCAATGGCTTTCCATTTATAAAATAATCAAGATGATGAATTTCATCTCCAACAATATTAATCTTTACCTCTCCCCAACTAAAATTACCATGAAAATCAATATCTAAATTATAGATATCTTGAAATTGAATATTTAAGATTTTTAATCTTTGCTTCATTTTGACTAGACATATTTTCATCCTAGCTTCAGCAGAATCTTCATCACCTGGAAATATAGCTAATATTGAATCTCCACCATATTTGATGAGATCTCCGTCACATTCATCTATACATTTGTTCATCTCTTCAAAATAACTGTTCAATAAATCTGTGATAATCTCGATAGAATAATGACCTCCCTTACTAACTAACTCAGTCATTTTTGTGAAACCACTCACATCAGTAAAAAGAACCCCTGCTTCTATTAATTTAGAGTAAGGTAATTTAGAATAATTTAACTCTCCACCTGCGACTATCTCTCTAATTATTCCTGGTAATAAATGATTATAATCTATCATAACATCTCCAATTTGGGTTTAATGACATTTTGCGATTATTTAATATCTTAGCAAGAATTATTCTAATTTTTTTCGGCTCTCTCAATTAGAGTGAGAACTAAATCTAGTAATGTAGCCAAAAGCTTCACAAAATTCTTTAGCTCCTCTGGAACTGGGGAAAACATTTGAGATGTTCAAATCTACTGGGAGCGCTGACATCCCTGTCGGCATCTTCACTTGGAGTTCCTTGTGGAGCTCCAAGTTTGCCAGCAAGATGCTGGCGCTCCCAGTGAAAGATGTCGCTCCACTGGAACTGGAAGAATGAACAGTGTTTCGTATAAGGGAGAAGCTTGATTTTTTTGGCTCTCTCTCAAGTAGAGTGGGTCTTAGAAAAAAAGTAATAAAAGTATCTTTGAAAAACTAGGTTCACAACAGATACATGACTATAAATACCCTCCATTCTACCAGCTGCAGAGGATCGAAATCTTTGTAGATATTTGATGTAAGATTTTTCTGTCGGACGGTGGAGATTCTCTCCGTCTTAAGCGAAGCTTGGAAATTGTAATGAATAACCAAGCTGATAGCTGGCAGCGTGTTGCAATCCCATTCCGCCACTACGGGTTTAAGTACTCTTCTGTCAGAACTATAACACACAAGAGGTAACTTCTGCTTATTAGCTTTCAGCTAATGGCGGAGAAAATCTCCACCGTCCGACAGAAGAGGCCTTATCTCTTCTTTGCAGAAATCTGTTTCTAGTGAGATTTTTTTTTCTTTCTACCTGATACCCACTTTACTTGAGAGAGAACCATTTTTTTGTTACCCACTCCACATGAGAGAGAGCCAAAAAAATAGAAGAGAGTGATAAAAAACCACTCTCTTCTATATATTAATTTATTATCTTATTTCTTAGTTCTTATTTGTGGTTTAGTTGATAAAGCAGCTTCAACCACATCTCCATTTCTCTTTAAGTAACGATGAGTTCTGATAAATTCATCTAAGGAAGATCTATCATTCCCTACGAAGCTAAGGATAAAGTAGAATTGCCTATCTTCTTCTTGGGCAATATTAACATCTGTCCAATTTAATCCGGTAACATCTGCTCTGTATCTGAATATACCTTCAGGATCTTCGCAGGAGTAGATTAGATAAACTACGTTATCAACTTGATTACCATTAACTGATTGAATTACTTGATCCCATGATAAATTCATACTAGAACCTGTCATTGTTACAGTAGGATTTTGAGGTGGTAAGATAGCTTCTTCTTGAATTACAACAAATATCTGACCATTAACGACATCGGTATAGCTTCCGGTTGTCATGGTTAAGATTACGTCGTACATCCCGATTTGACCATAAGTATGAACCGGACTTAGCTCATCACTAGTATTACCATCTCCAAAGTCCCAATGAATAGTAGTTGATTCATCTTCATGACCTTCAGACAAGTTTTCAAATCTGATAGGGCTTCCTAAAGTTGAGAATCTGTTTTCTGAGTCAAATTCACCTAAGTGATGAACATAATTCATACCAATATCAGCGATAGAATCATCCGGATCAAGTGGTAGGTTTGGATTACCGCCATCGATACATTGGGAATGAACACTTAGGAGGCGATTATGTGCAGGAGAATCTGTAAATTGAGGATTTGCATTCATATTTGCCATACCGGGAGCATTACCTGTAGCCATCGAGATATTGTTATACTCGAAAGTGGCATTCACTTGATTTCCCATTGTTAGGTTGTCTTGCTGAATAGGAGCTCCCCAGATAATATTTTGACTAAAGTAAGGGGAAGAATTCTGTCCCATTACCACTCTTCTAAATCCCAGAATATTGTTATTTAAGATTTGAATATTATTAACATTATCTAGAGCAAAGCAAGTTACTAAACCTTCTAAGTTATTTTCTATATGATTATGATGGATTTGTGGAGAACAATCAGCACCAGCTAAATCAAAGGCTATGAGATTATCAATAATCGCGTTTCTTTCGATGTTAGCTTGATTATTTCCACTAATTTCGATACCGGTAGTAAAACCTTCAATTAAAGATTCACTTAGCAAGGCATTGACTTGGCCACTCAAAGTGATACCAACTCCAGCTTCTCTACTAGTATTAGTTGTATGTCTTACTCTAATATTTGTGAGAACTGGGATTGTTTCATCTGAAGAGTTAAGATTGATACCGGACATAACATCTTCTGATTCGAAATCAGTTAGTTTTAGGTCAATGAATCCAATACTCTTAAGAGCTATAGTTTCAATTCTGGATGTATTAGTGGTATGACGAACTCTGATATTAGTAAGAACAGGAGTTGTTGCCTCAGTTCTACTCATATTTTCAAGTGAAATACCTAAAACACAATCTTCAACTAGAACAGAATCTAAGAGAGCTTCAACTGAACCACTAAGTAAGATACCGGTACCACCTAAATCTCGTGAGGTATTAGTAGTATGTCTAACCCTGATATTTGTTAAAACCGGTGCACTATCGCCAGATGAGTAAATCGAAATACCATCTTTGACGTTATCTGATTCAAAATCATCTAAAACAAGTTTTACACTTCCTAAGGTTTTAAGAGCTATGGCATCTGTTCTGGAAGTGTTTGTTGTATGTCTTACTCTGATATTTGTTAAGACAGGGACAGTTTCTTCACTTCTATTACTATTATCGAAACTAATACCACTTACATAGTCTTCCACAATAACATCCGATAGATTAGGCGAGATATCACCAATAAAGTCAAGCGCTTTACCTCCTAAATCTCTGGATGTATTTGTAGTATGTCTTACTCTGATATTAGTCAATGTTGGGGTAACTGATTCAGAAGAATAGAAAGAGATACCGTCTTTAACATTATCAGATTCGAAACCTATCAAATTCAAATTGACCTTACCCATGCTCTTCAAAGCTACAGCATCAGGTCTTGATGTATTAGTAGTATGTCGAACTCTGATATTAGTTAATGTTGGTGTAGTACTCTCTGTGCGTGCTTCATTAACAAATGAGATAGCGGTAGTATAATCTTCTATTTCTAAAGAGTCAATTTCTGCACTTACTCCTCCAATAAACTCAATACCTGTATCAGCTAACTCTCGTGATGTATTAGTAGTGTGGCGAACTCTAATATTAGTTAAGACAGGGGTAGTAGAAGAGTTAAGAGCATCGAAGATAATAGCTTTAGAGAAGTCATCAATATCTGTTCTGCTAATATTTGGAGAAGTGTTTCCTTCAATCTTGATAGCATAATCGTCTTCAGTCCGTGAAGTATTAGTAGTATGTCTTACTCTAATATTGGTTAAAACAGGAGCAGAAGAACCTGAAGTTGATTTAATCTCAATTCCTTTACCGAAGTCTTCAATATCAAGATCATCTATAGTTAAGTTAGAGTCTTGAATCTTTACAGCGATAGCATCAGTATCTGTTCTGGAGGTATTTGTAGTATGTCTTACTCTGATATTTGTTATAACAGGAACATCAGAAGAAGAGTTTCCTAAGATCTCAATACCGGTATTAAATTTATCAATATCAAGATTATCGATAGTTGCTTGAGAAGCTCCAATTATCTTAACAGCAGGGAATTCACTATCAATACCTTCAATAGTCAAGCCGGATAAATTAGGAGAAGAACCTGTAATCTCAATAGCTTTTTTAACATTTTTTATTTCTGAGTTAGATATACTGGAGTTTCCAGAAGATGGATTAAATTTGATTCCTTGCCATTCCCTTACTTCTCTAGTTTCAATATCTGGTACTGCAAAGATGACTCCGTCAGCAATTAATCCACCGTCAACCACAAACTCAGTATCTTCCATCATATTGATGACAGTACCTGCTTCGATATTGAGGACTTGTCCTGTCTCAATAGAAACTTCTCCGTATACATTATAAGGAGAAAAAACAGCTTCCCAATCACCTAAGTAATTTCCACCAGGGATAGAAGTTCCCTCGGCAGTAATATAATCAGTAAATCTGACACTATCTGAAGCTACTACAAGATCTTCATCATTAATATATGATACAACTAAACTGACGGAATAGTTTCCTCCAATATTATAATTCAGACTTGGATTTTGTAAATAACTATCAGCAACGTTATCATTATCTAGGTACCAAACCCAATGATTAGGGTTACCTTCAGTTAAATCTGTGAAACTGACTAATTCACCTGATAGAATATCAGTTTTATCTGCCATGAAGTTAGCAACAAAAGAATCTGTTACTCGAACATCTAAATCCTGAGAAGTAACTAATCTACCTGTCCCATCACTTACATTAATAGTTAATGTTTCCATACCAATCCAGTCATCTGGAGCAAAGAAGGTAACTTCTAAACCAAGAATATTATAGGTGATATGTTCATTATTAGCAATAGTAAGAGACAAGAGAGATAAACTCTGTTCAGGGTCATAGACATGATTTGCAAAGTCTATTATATACGAAGTTGTTTGAAGCAAAGTAATAGACTGAGGTAAATCAATAAACTGAGGTGAATCAGAAACATCCACAACTGTTACAGTAATAACATCACTCACAATTCCTTGATGATTATCGGAAGCTGTGAAAGTTAACTCTTCAATTCCAAACCAATCCTGATTTGGTGTTAAAGTTACTATGCCATTAGTGATGCTCACATGAATATTATGATTCCCTGATACAGTGAAGATGAGATTATCGCCATCAACATCATTAAAATATGTTCTTAAGTCAATCTCTTGGTTAATAGCATCTTCATCCATTACTATGTTAGGAATTGGTGAGGTTAACACAGGAATAGTATTTATTACATTTATGTAACTATTTCTAAGAAGTGAATGACTCTCACCATTTTCATTTTCAACAGTTAGTCTTACCGAATAACTTCCTCTATTTTCATATGTAAAGCTTGGGTTAATCTCATAACTATCTACTATCCCATCATTCTGGAAATCCCATTGATATTCACTTATCTGGGATCCATCAGATGTTTGAGAGAAGTTAGTGAATGTAACTTGAAGGTCTTTTGGACCACTAAGTGGAGAAGCTGTAAAGTTAGCAGTGATTAACCTTTCTGTTACAGTCATGGTTACATAGATTAAGGATGCTGAATTATCAGGATCATCAGAATTAACTTGAACAATAGCATTATAGTTTCCTTCTGTTAAATCATAAGAAGAGAAACTAAGTTCAACTTCTTCACTGGAACCCTGAGGAATAGTTAATGAGGTTGGTTCCACACTTAACCATGAAGTTCCACTTACGCTTATAGATGAGACATTCAATGTACTATTACCAGTGTTTGTTATAGTAAATTGAGCACTATCTGTACCAAAGCGTGGTATAGTTGTAGCTATTGAAGTTGTTGAAAGCTCAATCTGTGGAGCTTCTATAGCTGTGGCACTTAAAGTAACGTTTTGAGTTTGGTTATCTGGGTCGTTAGACTCAATAATTAAATTCTCGGTGAAAGTTCCAGCTTCTGAACTTTCAAAGGTAACTGTAATAGTCTCACTCTCTCCATTTTGAAGAACAAATGCTCGATTAACAACACTGAAGAAACCATTTGAAGTAGTAAGCGAATAGATACTAAGAGGAGCATAACCTTGATTAGTTACCTGAATATTTCTCATCTTAGGATAACCTATATAGTTGCTACCAAAGTTGATTTCATTATTCACACTAAGGACAGGGTCTCCTGAAAGAATACTTAAATTAGTGCTTCTTTGGCTCTGTTTTACATTGGTTGCATGGTCATAGATGGCAAGTTTAACACTATAAGTACCAATTTCACTATCAGCAGGTAAGTCTAAGCTTGCACTTGCATGATTATTAGATGTTACAGACAAATTAAGAGTCTCTTCATAAGTGTCGATCACTTCTAAATCTGGATTCAACAACTCATATTCAGCCCTTACAGCTTGATTATATAGCTGGGTAGTGATGATAGAATTAACTTGAACTTCTTCTCCAGGGTAGTAGTTTGATCTATTCAAATTCAATGAATTTATTGAAGCATAAATCGGAGCTTGATTAAAGACAAACTGTCCCCAAATTATCCTTGAATAACCAGAATCTGTGCTATTAACATCTAATGAAATCTCAATCTCATTAGCAGCATCTTCTCCTAAGCTAATTAATTCAGGACTAATCATAAATTCTGTAATACTGTAATTATTGTTTGATCCAACCAGTTGACCAACCCAAGTTCCATTCACAAAGACATAATTAATTTCTCCTGAGTCGATATCATAAGCTCTGATTCTTAATTTTGCGTACTCAATCTCAGACTCATTAGTATAAATAAAGAATTCTACAGGAGCATTTGGTGAATTCTCACTAATATTTATACCAAGATCATTATCAGCTGTTTCTACAAAATCGTTTCCAGCATTATCTGTATCTGTGAAGTTGAAATTTGAATGATTTAATGTCATTGGTATGGATGTAGTTGAATTATCTGGGTCATTACTTGTAACAACAAAATTAGCAAAGTATGAGCCATAATTAATACTTCTTGTATCAAGGGTTAGATTAATAGTTGCAGAAGCTCCTACATCAATTGTTCCTGATATAGGGTTAGCAGTAATCCAAGGAAGAGCTAATGTTTCTGCAGAGAGAGAATAATCTAGTTGAGCTTGTCCATCGTTACTAATAACTAACTCATCATAATAAAGAGTGTTATCCAAAATAAACCAATCTAATGATGTTCTATTTATAGCTATTTGTGGGACATAAACCCCACTACCACTCATATTCAATTCAAGACTATTTTCATTATTTGCGTTTGAAGTAATAGTCAAAACAGCTGTTTCTTCAGTATCACCTGTTGGGGTATATCTGACAAGCATTACCCTGCTGTTACCGGGTTGAATATTGATAGGACTATTTACAGTTGGAGCTGACTGGGAAACAAAATCAGGGTGAGAAGAACTGATATTAGTTATTCTCAATATTCCGGTTCCTTGATTATAAAGAGTATATTCTAACTCTCTATAATTTCCTACATTGACTTCAGAAAACTCTAAAATGTTAGTTGAAGCCAATATCTCAGCACTTGCTTCCATTCCATAACCTGTTAAGGTTACTTCTTCTTCCCCATTTTCATCATTACTAATAATTATTACATTAGCAGTTTTAGTTCCCTGACTTAGCGGTGTAAATGATACTGTAACAGTTCTAGATGCTTCAGGAGCAAGGGTAAAGGAAGGAGGAGTTACTAAGAATTCATTGCTTTCAACACTGATTGAAGATACTTGGAGGGTTGAACTTCCAGTGTTAGAAACATTAAATGTCTGGGTTCCAGAATTTCCAATCAATACTGAACCAAAATCAAGTTCAGTTTCAGAAATCGAAATACTTGGACTACCTGAAACACTTAGCTGAACAGGTATCTCTTGAGAGCCTTGAGGGTCGTTACTATTAACCAGCAAGACAGCTGAGTAATTTCCTGCATAAACATCAGTTGCTGATAGTGTTATTGTTATTGTTTGACTAGTTCCAGCTATTATGTCTCCTGAATTTGGAGTCAAACTTAACCAATCATTTGGTTCAATAGTTCGACTTCTGTTATTATTATCACTTCTGCTACCTCCGGTAATCATTATCTCATAGGATAGTGTCCTATCACCAGAGTTTGAAATGGTTAGCTCTGTATCTTCACTTTGTCCATACTGTAATGATGAAACAAGATTTTCAATCGATAAACCAATGATTGGTGGCAGATAACCTTGTCCATTTAGAATTACACTAACTAAACCAATATTTGTCTGAATATCCATACTTGCATCAAATTCAATGTTAGTATCAGGACTGAACTCAACAATAATCTCACTTGATGCACCAGGTTCTAAAGAAGAGATGTTGGTATTTGTAGTGAATATTCCTTGTGGAGAGAAAGTAATAGATTCTATTTCTAAATCATCACTTCCTATATTGCTTAGGCTTATATTCTGAGTATCTGAATAACCAACTGCAACTTCACCAAAGTTAATTTGGCTGTCGCTAATTTCATACTCAGGATAACCCTGTACACGCATAGTTACAGGAAGATTAACCAAGGAGTTCTGTGGGTCATTTGAAGTTAATCTGACACTTCCACTATAATCACCACCATAAATACTGGTAGGATCAAAGGTGATATTGATATCCCGGTACTCGCTTGGTGCAATAGTCCCTGAAATGTTATCAGTAGATAACCAACGACCATCATCTACTTGGAAAAGAGGACCTGATGCATCACTTATCCATAAATCCTTACCATCATTAGTCAAGGAATAGATAGGTTTGTTATCCCAGAAGACTCTTTCAGAAGTAACTACTATGGTGCCATTTACCAGTTTAAGTTGTAGTATTTTGCCACTTAGGACATTATCGATATTAATGTTCTCTATTGCCCATAATTCATTATTGAAGTATTCATCGACCCAAACTAGTTGACTTATATGTTTTCCTAAAGAAGCACTATATGATTCAAGAATTTCACCATTGTGAGCTACTCGATAAATTGTAGTTATAGGGTTATCAGAGAATCCTTGATTAATTAAGAAACTGTCTCCAATATAAGTGATGGCAGGAGATTCATCAACAGGAGAAGTAAAACTATCAACAGGAATGTTAGAACTACTGTTAAGTAAGTCCGGATCATAGGCATAGATATTACCATTTACACTACCAATCCAGAAAGTAGAACCATCATAAGTGATACCGTAAGGTTGGGTATGGATTGGATAACTCTCAATGATTTGATATGTTTCAATATCGTATTTAACTAATCTTCCTGTAGCTTGATCTTCATTATCCTCATTAAAATCTACTATATATAATTCATCATTTAACCAATATATTCCTGAATTCCAAAGAGGCATGTTTGGATAAGTAGCTATTTGATCTCCAAGGAATCTATTAGTTTCACTTGCTACTAAATTTTTATATGGTAAGTCCTTATGAATCAAGTTTCTGCTTTCATCAGCAAATTGTCCCCTTTCTCTTAACTCATACTTGTTAGTTAAGCTTTCTCTAACTTCATTTGTTTCATCAAGAGCAAGAGAATAACTTAAATTTGAACCACCATTGTTAGTGAGTCTAACAACCTGAGTTTCTTCATCATCTACGGTGAGATTAGCAAGAAGTGATATAGGATTAACTTCAATAGTTGGTTGACCTTCAGCAATACCTGATAACTGAAGTATATATTCACTATTACCTGTGTCATTAGAGTAAATAGTCATTTGAGCTGTTTTTACCCCACTGGAAAGTGGAGTAAAGTTTATATTAATACTTTGACTTGCTAAAGGTTCGATAGTTATCTCAGTTTCTGCTACAGAGAAATCATCACTATTAAAAGTAATATTACTTATCTCTAAGTTAGAAGTACCGGCATTTGAAAGTATAATTTCTTGAGTAAGAGTTTGGTCAATATAACCGGTTCCAAAATCAAGCTCATCATGAGATGATACTAACACAGCCTGTCCTATCACATCTAAGATAACATATATTACAGAGCTTGGTGTATCTGCATCATTACTGTGAATATCAAGGACAGCTTCATATCTTCCTGCCATAAGATTCATGGCATTATATTCCAAAGTAACAATCTGATTTTCACCTGCTAATAATGACCCTGAATCAGGAGTTACAGTTAACCAGTTAAACTCTTCTATATTGTCTTCTATTCTGTACAATTTTGAATCACTCTCTGAATCAGGAGCAATCCATAAATCCCTGCCATTATGGGCCAAGGCAAAAGAAGTGCCACTAAATTCATTATAGTTAATCTGATTCAAGACTTCACCGTTAGTAGGATTTAACTGCCTAATCTTGCGTGCATTATAATCAAGAGCCCAGAGTTCCCCACCTGTGTGGTCAGCTACCCAGACTATTTGATTCATCTTACCATTAAAATTAGTATTTATGGTTGTTATGACATTACCATCAATATCTACAGTATAGATTTGAGGATTGTTAACTGATGAAGGAGAGATAATAAAGTTTTCTCCAGTCCATGTCATGGCATAATTACCTAGAAGAATACTGTTAAATTGATTAACTTGATTACCTGCTAAATCATAAGCATAGTAGTTACCTGTTGATGATCCTATCCACAAGTTTGTTCCATCATAAGTAATACCGAATGGTGAAGAATGAATATTGTATTGAGCTATTACACTTTCACTGCTAATATCATATTTGACAAGTTTGTTTTGACTATAAGAAACAACATATAGATAACCATCAACCCAAACCATACCTTTATTACTGTTGGGTAAATTATCAAAGACACCGGCAACAACATTACGTCCTAAGACTTCAATAAGCTCAATCTCAAAATTTAGTTCAACACCTTGAACATTACTAATAGTAAGCTCTTGACTTGTTATCTGACCGCTATTTACACTTGTGGAGAAGGAGCTATGTGATAAAGCAATCTGTGGTGTATAGACACCATTACCGGTTAAATCAACACTTCTCACAGCATTACCGGGAAGATTTGTAGTAAAGCTAAGTTGGCCACTATAAATAGTCTCAGCTTCAGGAGCAAAACTAACAATAATTCTTTGGCTTTGATTAGCAGGGATACTTAACTGGGTAACTTCTGTGGTAAAGACATCCTCTGCCAGATTAAAATTACTAAGATTAAGAACATCACTTCCTGTGTTAATAATTAGGACAGAGAGGGTATCAGAATAGCCAATGAAGCTATTTCCAAAATCCAGAGTAGCCGGTGATATTACTAAATTAGGAATACCTGCTACATTAACAGTTAGAGGTATTTCAACCATGCTTTCATCAGGATCATTAGAGCTTAATTCAATTACTTGGTAATAAGTACCACCAATTATACCTGAAGCATCTAAATTGATATCAAGAGCAGTCTGGCTTCCTGCTTCCAATTGGCCAGATGTGTTAGAGAAAGCAATCCAGCTTGGTATAGAGGATACACTGCTTTCAGTAATCGAAGCATTTCCATAGATAAGACCGGCAGTTTGATAAGAAGAAGCATCACGGAGATCTTCTTGGTCGAAGTTCCAATACCCTCCTAAGTTCTGTTCATTACCGGTTAATCTTACATTTCTATAATTTGCAATCTGAGTCTGACTTCTAGCACTTTCCCAAATTCTGAATTCATCAAGAGCACCATCAAAACGATACCAGTTAGAACCGGTCTGACTCATCTTACCTAAGATCCAAGGGTCATAATTACCACTGAAGTTAACAACTTCTTCTTGAGCTATCAAAGAACCATCAAGATAGACAAACATAGTATTATCAGTATAACTTACAGCTACATGATACCATTGATGTAATTCGATATGATTAGCAACTAAAAACTCTCTATTGCTTCCATTATTAAGAGCAATTTTAAGATTCTTATCACTAACTAGATTATCTATTCCATCAGTATAAATACCAAAGGAACCGGTCTGAGAAGCAGTTGATTTACTCACAATACATTGTTTTCCACCATTATAGATAGATCCATTTGAGCGTTGACCAAGATTGGAATCAACTCTGAACCATAATTCAACAGTGAAGCTTCCTCCATAGAGTTGGATAGGAGCTCTGTTTCTAATAAATCCATAATCAACAGTTGGTGAATTAAATCCATCTAATTCAAACATCTTACCAAAGTTATCTTTGATATTCCAAGTTAAAGCATTTCCACCTGAATTGCTAATCTCAAGAGCTTGAGTAACATTCTCTCCCACACTCATAGCAAGTTCATACTCATTAGGAGTATAAGTTACTTGAGGAGCTATTGAACCTTGGCCAGTAAGAGTTATTACGAAGTTAGGTTGGTTATCAGCATTACTGGAAATAGTAATATTACCTGAATATTGCTGAACCGCAAAAGGTTCAAAGGTAACATTTACTAGAACTTCTTGATTAGTAGTGATAATTGTTCCTGCTTGATTATTATCTACAAGAAAGTACTGATTATCAGAAGTTATATTAGTAATCTCAAGAGGAGCAGGTCCGATATTCCTAATAGTAATAGCTTGGCTTACAGGTACGATAGTATAAACATTACCAAAATCAAGTGAAGTATGAGAAACTTCAATATATGGCACATTCTCAATACCCACACCACTCAAAGTTAGTACTAAAGCTGGGGTATTAGCAGCATTACTAATAACAGTTAAATCACTTTCTACTTGACCTAGGGATGTTGGAGTAAAGGAGATGATTACATCTTGAGACTCATTATATCCTATAGTTGTGGAAGAGATATTACTTGTGAAGTTTGCATGATCACTTGAAATCTCAGTTATCACTAAATCAGCATGACCGGTATTAGTAATAGTTAGGACTTCTTGACTTGTTTCATTCTCTAAAACAGCTCCAAAGTCTATACTATTAGTTTCCACCAAAATCTCTGATTCATAAGGTTTAACTTCAAAGTTACTGGTGAACAAGGCTTGTTGAACATTGCTATTGTTATCATAGACTATCACTTGAAGTTCATATAGACCGGGAGTATAATGTTCTGCAATCTCTAAAGATTCTGTAAAGGCATCACTTTGACTACCAATAATTGTTAGAACTCGCGAAGTACCGGTAACAATAGTATCCCAAGGAGAATAGATAGTTGTCTCAACTCTAATCTCTTGAGAAGAAAGATTAGTATCAATTTCCTCTGTAACTCCCACAGAAGAACCAGCATAATAGGAGCTTTGATCTAAGTCAATATATCTAATAGAAGCATTTAAGCTGGTATTATCATAGCTTAATTGCCCCCAATCTACTTCAATAGAATTACCAACAAAGTCACTATCTACATCAATCTCAACTAGATTAACTAAACTACCATTCAGATAAGCAGGTTCAACTTCAAAAAGAGTGGTTGTCCAAGCATCACTGAGTCCTCTTAACTCACCTAAGATGTAGCCATTAAGATAGACAGCATGAACACCACCGCCGGCATTATCGACATTCCATGCTCTAATGCTTAGTCTGGCAGTTTCAGGATTTGGATTATTGCTATAAATATTAAATTCTATAGGAGCATTAGCACTGTTATAGCCAATAAGAAGATCTAAGTCGTTATCTGCAATACCATCTCCATTATTGTTTTCATTATCAAAATCAGTAACATTATAGACTTCTCGCACTAGTTGGAAATCAACTATTGTTGCTTGGCTAGCAGGGACATTACTGTTGACAGCAAAAGAGCTGTTATAGATACCTGCAACTAAATTAGTAGGATTTACTGTGATTGTAACTTCCTGCTGTCCTGCAGGCTCTAATTGTCCCATAAATGGATTAAAATTAACCCAATTATCATCTGAATCAAGGTTATATTCTAAGGTCGAAGCACCATTGTTTCTTATTAGAATAGTCTCTGTATCAACTCCACTTCCAAGGACATAAAATTCAAGGTCTTGACCGACTACTTCTATTTCCGGTGGGTTAATTGCTTCAGCAAAAAGAGAAATAACGAGTGGATTATGAAGATAATCATTTGAATTAATATTGAGAGATGCATCATCATTACCGATATCTTCAGGACTAAAGGTAACTTCAATTGTTCTGCTTTGACCAACCGGAATAGTAAAGTTCTGATAGTTAACAGAGAAGTAATTTCCGGTTTCTGTTATATTATTGATATTTAAGGTTGAGGAACCACTATTGCTGATAACTAAAGGCAATACTTGGCTACTGTTAACGAAGACTTGCCCAAAGTTAAGTGAAGTTGTGGAAACGGATATTTCAGGTAAACCTAAGACAGTAAAAGTAAAAGGAACTTCGATTAAGTCTTGATTAGGGTTATTATGATTAAATAAAATATCAGCATGATAAAGGCCAGCACTTAAGTCTTCAGCAGAGAATGTTATATCTATTACCTGTTCTCCACCAACTTCAACATTACCTGAAGTAGTGGCGATCTCTACCCAATTAGGAAGTCCCGTTTCTTGATAATTAACAGACTCAACTTCCCATTCCAATGCTCCAAGTCCATCATTCTCAATAGTCAAAGTACTTGGGAAAGACTCTCCTGTTAAGACGGATACAGTGAAGGCTTCCGGACTTACACCCATTTGAGGAGTTGGCCAAATATCTACTGTGAAGCTCATACTTGCTTGATCTGAATGATTATTATAAGCAGTAAGCTCTATCTCAGCAGTTCCAAACATATCTTCAGAGAAAGATAAAGTCAATGTTGAATCACTTAAAGAAGTACTAACTAACTCTTCATTAGTATTCCCTGTGATAGCATAAGAAGTTATCTCACTATCAATATCGCCAAATCTATCAGCCAAGGCAATAGTTATTTCCGGACTATTCATTGGCTCATAAATATCATCAATAGGAGTCTGAACAAACATAGGATCATCTACCGAAGTAACAATTACTTGAACACTATCAGTAGCTATTGCTCGAGACCTGCCGACATTAACTCTGGCAATCCCCTCACCGGCTTGGTCATCAACAGTAAAATAAAGTACTTCAGTGCCATACCAATCTGCCATTGCACTGAAGATTACACTAAAGCCATCAATCTCAGTATAAACATAATCACCTAAAGCACCAGATAAGATTAATTCATCATCTTCATCAACATCTGTGATATAAGCAGAGAAATCTACCTCTAATGTAGTGTCTTCCACAAAGGTGAAGGAGTCAGGAAGAGTTAAGTATGGGTTATGATTAATTGCATTAACCGTAATATAATCTTCTTTAGTTTCTGTAACTGAACCACTTGCATTAGTTATGGTTAATGATACAGTGTATACTCCAGGTTCATTGTAGATATGATAAGGATTCTCTTCAACAGAAGTATTTCCATCTCCGAAGTCCCATAAATATGAAGATATATTACCTACTGATTGATTTATGAATTGGATTTCTTGGAATTGATCTATATTGGTATTATCTGTATAGAAATTAGGCATTATTGTTGCTGATCTGACAAATACAGATAAATCATCAATAAAAATCTCACTACTAGAAGTGATATCCCTAATTTTTATCATTAGTTCAGTAACTTCTTGGTCAATTACAAAGGAATGGGATCTATAACTAGAATCTGCATGATGATCATTACTTGGTATTCTTCCAATATAAGTATCAGGTACTAATTCTCCATCTACAAATATATTTCCTGAAGACCCCCAGTTACCATATAGCTCCATTTCCTTGAAACTTATCTGACTAACATAAGTAGGATGGTCAAAATCAATGATGAATTTGGTAACATAATTATCAAATGCACTTGCCCCTTGAGTAGAACGACCAAAACCATAAGCTTTTTGACTACCAAAGTTTGTGATGTTTTTGATTCCTGGTGCAGAGTTGAAAGAACCTACTGTTTCAATCCTAATAAGATTATCTAATTCATTATCTTCAAAATCTTCTGTAAGGAGAAGCATCTCGTAAAATACACTGATACATTCCTCTTTTGTTTCAGTAACACTCTCGAAAGCATTAGTTACAGTTAAAGAGACAGTATATGTACCAGCATCTGTGTAAGCATGGACAGGATTTTCTTCAATCGAAGAGTTCCCATCTCCGAAGTCCCAATAATAAGTAACATTGCTTTGATTTGAGAGGTTAGTAAATATAATTTCTTCATTAACTATTGTTGAAGCTGTCGAAAATTCGAAATCAACCAATAATTCTTCAGGGATTACATTCATATTGAGTGTAACTGGAATTGAAGGATTAAATGGGTCATTGGAATTAACATATAAAGTGTCAATATAAAGACCTGGAATCAAGTTCGCTGAATTAAAAGTAACATCAATAATCTCAGAAGCATTTGCTAATATTGATCCAGAATTTGGAGATGCAGTGTACCATGTATCATAAGAATCATTAATCAAATAGCTTATTTGATTCTCTAACAATTCAACCATGTCTAATTTTCCATCAGAATCATCGTCAGAGTTATAATTTTCAGCTTGGAAAGAATTGAAAATACAATTTCCATTTTGGTTTAGAACAATAGCTCCACTATCAGGATAACCGTTTAAACTGGCTATCCGGAAAGCACTAGGCAGAACATTAACTATTTGACCGTCTGTATTCCATTGATTGTGAGTATAATTGACCCCGGTTATAACATTGGGATAATTAAATATTTCATGTGAAGATATACTAGGAATTATATTCTTAGGGGTGGAAGTTGAAGATACAAATTGGATCCCCATCTCTGACATAAATGATGAGTTAAAAGAAGAATTTAATCCCCAGTAGGCAAAAATCAATTTACCACTATTTTGGACATAAGAATAAACATTATCAACTATAGTAGTCGAAGGGCGACTATTATAGGAGTTAACTATCACCAAGTCCCATTCTGTCCCATTAGTTAATTCAGTATTAAAGGCTGTCCAGTTAGTAACAAAAGTACGCGGTAACTCTAAATTTCCTAAAGCTGTGTTGTAATGAGTATAACTACCAGTTTCTTCAAATACTAAAATATTGCCAACAAATCTGTTATTATCAGTATTAAGACTATACACTTTTTTAGAAAAATCAGGGATTACTCTTTCTCCATTGAGATTATTATCGTTATTAGGTTTTTGAGAAAGAAGTTGATCATTGTAGCTAGTAACATTGAAATTTGCATTTCCTCGTAAAGGCTCTGTGTTTGATATATTGTAACTTAGTACTGCTTCACCAAAATTACTTATCACAAATGATTGGTTATCTACTCCATCAACCATAACAGTAGAATTCAATTCAAGAGGATTAACATCAATCTCTGGTCTATTATTAACAGTTATGAAATCTACTTTTATTAGCTCATCAGTGTTGAACTCATTGGATATTGTCAAAGATACACTATAAACACCGGCATCAAGATAAGTATAGTTAGGATTTTCCTCAACTGAAGTATTCCCATCTCCAAAGTCCCAAAGATAATCGATAATATTACCCGTAGATTGGTTAATGAAGTCAATACTTTGACCTAGATAAATAGTTGAATCAGAAACAGCAAAATCAGCTTCGATGATATCTATTGTTACATTTACCCTATTAGAAGGATCTGAATCTACAGAGCCATAGACTTGAGTAACATAATATTCATAAGTGCCATTAGGGAGGCTATAATCAACATAATTTGTTACTTCAGCTTCTACCATAGCGATCATAGAGTCATCACGATATACTTTATAACCTGTTAAATCTCTGGTATTGACAGAATAATCTGTACTTGAAGAAGTAGGTTGGCTATATTCTGCTAATAAGTTTTCTTTCACATCGGAATTACCACGAGTGAGCTCTAATTGAGGTTGATAGTTTCTCACAACTCTATCGCTTCCTGATGGTGAAACAAAGCCTTTTATATTGAAGTTTACTGTCAGAGAAGAGTTTAAATCATGAAGATTAGACCAGTTACTGGAATCATTAAATCTGATCATGTTCCCACCATCAACAACCGGACCGGCATCTGCCCCGGCAGGTAATCCTGTAGGAGTTGAAACATGGTAGCCAATATATAATTGACCTGAAGTAGGAATAGCTACAGTGGAAGATAAGCTAAATTCATTCCATTCCATAGCTTGGAAGCTTTCTATAGCTTGACTGTATAATTCATCCATACCCGAAGCTCCGCCCCATACTTTGAGAGTGTAAGTTGCTTCTGCTAATCTTGGGAAGAACTTAATATAGTTTAAATACATACCTTGATAAGCTCTAAGCTCCTCAGTAGTATATTTAACAGCAACGCTGAATTCGGCCTCTGAACCTGTACCAATTCCGTTATAATTGGTATCATTACATTTCTGCAACCAGATACCATCCTCTTCTTGCCAATTAAGAATCACATCATTTTCATTGTCTTCTACATAAGCTGTTAAGCCACTCGGAGAAGTAACATAGACAGTGATGTAATCAAGCTTTGTCTCAGTTAATGATTCATCTCCCTCATATATAGTTAAACTTACACTATAGATTCCAGGACTTAGATAATTATGAACTGGGTTTTCCTCATTAGAATAAGAACCGTCTCCGAAATCCCACTCATAATTAGTAATATCGCCAAGAGATAGATTAGTAAAAGTAATTTCTGTATTCGCATTGATTGTCTGTTGTGAAACTGTGAACTCAGGCAAGAATAAATCTTCCCAAGCTAAGTTAGGATAATGACCTGTATTATAAACCCAGTTATCATCATTCCCGTTAGCACTTTCACCTACAAAATCCCAACCACTTTGAGTAAAAGTAGTTAAAGTTTTTAGCTCAGAGCTTGTTTTACCTACTACATTGTTTAAAACCCCGCTACTTCCACCTGCTCCTAAAAGCTCTCCGCTGGTATCACTATTCCAGAAGCAGTTAGAGATCGTTGATTGATTGTTAAAGCCTATTAAAGCTCCGACAGAGTTATTTCCTGTTACCTGGCCAAGAGCATAGCAGTTATCTACTAGTCCACTTTCCGAAGTAAGCCCTATTAAACCTCCTGTATAATCTCCACTTCCTGTAACACTTCCTATAGCATAACAATCATGAATTATTGCATTGTTACTACCAGCTAAACCACCTATGTAACTCTCACCACCAACAACATTGCTATAAGAAACTGAGTTTGAGATTATGGAAATGTTATTATTACGTCCAACTAATCCACCGACATAGTTACCTTCAGATATAACTTGACCCTCACTATAACATCTGTTGATTGTTGCATTATTATTATTTCCTAATAATCCACCTACATTAACCTGTCCCTGAATATTACCTATTGCATAAGAATCTTCTATCAATGACTCTTGTTGACTATAACCAACTAAACCACCGACGAAAACACCTTCACAATCAATATCACTTTCTGAATGGGAATTTGTGATGACACCATTATAGTTTGATCCGACTAGACCTCCCACTACATTAGTACCATTAAGAACTAGAAAGGATGTGCTACAGTTATTGATAGTTGAATCATAGTTATTGCCTACTAAACCACCAACCATGGTATTAATCCCTTGGGTGCCGGTGATAACACCAGTAACAGAGCAATTTTCAATCAATGAATTAGCATAAGTGCGACCTACTAAACCACCTACTTTTTCATTTCCATAAACTTGAATATCTTGAATATTAACATTTGAAATTACTGCACCATAAGTGTAACCAAAAAGTCCTACGTATTCTTCATCAGGACGATTTATATAAACATGACTAATAGTATAATCATTACCATTATAGTGTCCTTTAAAGATATTACTCCATTCATAACCTATAGGCCTGAAACCGGCACTATCCACATAAGGATTCACTTCAGCATCAATATCAGCAGTCTGCTCAATATAAACATCCTGTCCCCAATAATCTGTATTCTGACTAAGAACATAAAGATCAAATAAGTTATTTACCAAATACGGAGCAGATTGTGTGCCATCCCCACTCAAGAAGAGATACATAGCTTCAACTTCTACTTCATTAGAAGCTTCTGATTCCCCTTCATCATAAAGAGCTGTAACATAATATGTATAGGTTTCACCGTGAACTAAATCTGTATCACTAAAGAGAGTATCAATCACGAGACTTTCATTAATCTGAAGGCTATCTCGATAGACATTATAGCCTTGTAAAGCTCTGGTAGAACGTGATTCTTGACCAGGAGCAGACCAATTCAAGTGTATTGCACCGTTGACAGTAATTACTTGCAAATTTATTGGAGATGGATATTCATCAACAGTCTCTTCTGAATCTAATAAAATTTTAATATTTGGAAACTTGTTTATCAATGTCCCATATGGTGGATTTGCAGGATCTGGATTATTTGAATCATGTCTGTAGCGTATTGAAACATTACTAGCAGCATTTGAATTATAAAATTCATCTCCAGATGAATGATATCCTTGAGTATTTTCATCCCAGGCTATAACTAAATTATCTGTATTGTTATAGTAAAATAATGAATCTAAGTTAAATGTAAGCCATTGATCTTGATTGGTAGTTGTTATTGTACCTGCATAAACTTGAATAAGGTTAGCAAAAGGAACCCAACTTGTTGGACTTTCGAAACTTGATAATTGAGTATGCCCCATATAAATATTTAATTCTTCAGGTCCCCAAGCAGAGAAACCATTATAATGAATACTAACCGATGATATGTTTCCTTCATAATTTATTTGATCTGCCTGATAAATTGTCTGCGAATAAGTATAACCATAATAAGGTTCTATAGGTAAACCTGTATTAGTTACAGCTTCTTCACCAATAATAACATTTATAAAATCACCACTTAATTCTGTTGTGAATTGTCTAATTTCACTATGAGCTACTAGACCACTAATATTATTTATAGCGGTTACTCTCCAATAATAAGTTGCGTAATTTTCTAAATCTTGGCATTCATAAGAGTTTAATAACTCATCTGCAACTAGCAAAGCTGAAGTTTCAAAATTTTCGACTTCTTGAAGATTGCTGGAAAAATATAAATTAATGCTTGTAGTATTATCTCCTATTTCCCATTCTAACAGAGTATTAACTGAAATATTCGTAGCTTGGTCTTCAGGACTAATAAACGTCACTGAAGTTGGTTCATTTTCAGGGATCTCTTCCACCTCAAAATCATCTATATAAATATTCTGATAAAATGCTAACATATCATGTTTAAAAGATATATGCTTAGTTTCCCTATCACTTGGTAAAGCAAAAGAGTAACTTTCGAACTGATCACTAAGAGAGAGAGTATCAAGAGCAGTAAAAGTAGTAACATTATTAGCATCACTCATTGTTCCGACAATAACTTCAATTGGGAAATTGTCTCCTCCCATAATAGAAAAATTAACTCTATTCCCGGCATTTTCTATTTTTGGGGAAGAAAGAATATAATCTCCTGTAGTGGTTCCACTATTATGTAATCTCAGAGATGATGGTCCAGAAAGAGCTTGTCCGTAATCAACCTGGCAATAATTATAGCTGTTGCCAGTGTTATCAAAGACAATCCAACCATTAGGGTGTTGCCCTTCTTCATAAGTATCAAAGTTCTCAGTATAAGGAACTTCGGCTGTTCCATATTCAGTAGTAAATGACCATACTTCTGTTTCTGCTTCTAAAGCACTTGCACTAACAGCTACAACTTTCCAATAGTAAGTTGTATTTAAAGCTAAAGTTGGACTATATAGAGAAGTAGCTAGGTCTACAACTATTGCACCAGTAAGTTCAGCATTATCTGCGAAATATAATACAGTGTGATCTGTGTTATCTCCGGTAGTCCATTCTAATGTTCCATCAATAGCAACATTTATGGCACCATTAGCTGGAGTTGTTAGAACAGGTATGCTAGGTGTCCCTGCTTCAGGGACTGTATATTCTACATTACCTGGAGTAGCTCCACCTTGTCCTGACTCAGCTACAACGACACCAGTATCATTTTTGATTTGATATTCATTTTCTGTTGGCCATGAACCTGCAGTATATACAGTAGTAATTACATCTTCACCGTCAGCAGCAAAAGTATGTGCTTCGGGACCAGCTCCTGAAGCAAGGGTTAGATTTGTTAAAACAGGTGTTCCGTTAACATTAACAGTAACTGCACCACCATTCCAGCCATCTCCGTAGCTATCTACTAATTCGATTGAATAATCCACACCAAACAATGCTGAAACAACCAGCATTAAAAAACAAAAAGTTAGTCCAAGTTTTTTCATTTAAATCCTCCTCAAAGGCTTAGTTATTATATTTTATCTAATTCTCTCTTTTCAAAAGTGTTGAAAAAAATCAACACATAATCAAATAATTTAAAATAATTCTTTAGCAATGATTAGAATTTAGTATTTGGTGGTAATTCTAATCACCTACTTATGGCTTTTCAAAGTTCAAAATTCTCAGTAAAAATAGCTATAAACCTTATTTTAAAGCTAATTTTGACATATTTCACATTAATGAATTATTTCCTCAAAACAATTATTCACTCTATGTAACTAATTATTATATATGCTATTATATCATTAGTAAATAATTTTGTCAACAGTATTTTTTATAATAACTAAACTTTTATGATGATAATCTTAATTTCATTGATTATTAGTGATTTCTAAGTAATAATTTATTTTTCTTAATCTCGAAATTTGATAACGAAATAAAAATTATATTGTCGTCCCTGCGGAACTCTTTTTTCTTTTTGGCTCTCTCTCAAGTAGAGTGGGTCTTAGAAAAAAAGTAATAAAAGTATCTTTGAAATACTAGGTTCACAACAGATACATGACTATAAATACCCTCC
>JAEKNW010000315.1 GCA_016838885.1 Candidatus Cloacimonadota bacterium | reverse complement strand
AGGCATATAATATATATATTCCTGAAAATTATGTAGCTTACTTTTGCAAAAGAAGATAGTGCTATTCGCAAAGGTCTACTGCATTATTTGGGTTAAAACCCCTTCTGATTAGAGGGGGTTGTTTTTTTTCATAGGATTACAAATGCCTAAATCATCCACGTAAAACAAACTTAGCAAAACTACTATTTACCGGACCTGTTCTAATAGTCTTTTCCCATTCAGGTTTAATCCTGATAGCATCAATGAGTTTGGGGTCTCCTGCTAAAACAAAAGCTTGGCAATTTTGACATTTTTCTCTGAAGAAAGCACCGATATCTTTATACATTTCTAGAAGAGTATTTTGGTCATCATAGGTATTCCCATAAGGGGGATTAATAATAATAGTACAATCTTTGACGAACTTAATATCTTTAAAATTTCTATTTTCCACAATCACACGATCACCATAAGGAAGCTTAGCAAGATTCTCTTTAGTTGCTACAACAGCTGTTGGAGATATATCATTACCAAATATCATGTTTTTAGGTAATACTTTTTTATTCTTTTCAATCTCAGCCTTGACTTCATTCCATAGTTTTTCGTTAAAGTTAGGTAATCTCTTCAGGTGATTATTTTCTTTAATGAGGTCATTAGGAAGCTGGCAGTAATTCAAAATGGCTTCGCCAAGAAATGTTCCTGACCCACACATAAAATCTAAGAGCTTTGTCTCCCCATCCCAGTTAGTTTCCCGGAAGAGAGCACTGGCAATAGTCTCTTGAATGGAAGATTTAATACTTTGAGTCTTATACCCACGTTTATGCATTGAACTTCCGGTTAAGTCTAAACTGATAGTTGCTTTATTATCATCAATATGCAGGTTAAAGAGAATATGAGCTTCTTTGATGCTAAAATCAGGTCTCCTCTCATATTTTAGAATGAATTGATGGCAGATAGCATCTTTCATTACTTGACTGGCATAGAGTGAGTTTGTGATGATACTATCCTTAACATTAGACATAATGCCAAAAGTCTCATCCACACTAAATAATTGCGACCAATGGATATCTTTATAACAGAGAATTCCCAGATATTTTGTACTGAAGCAATCAAATTTCACCAAAGGGGCTAAGATACGTTGTGGGGTTTTTGCCATCAAGATAATTTTGTAAAGTGTCCTATCATCAGCACAGAAATGACAGCCACTTCTGGATATCTCAATATCTGTTGCTCCTAATTCCATAAGCTCTTTTTTTACCATCAATTCTAATGATCCGGTAATTTGAGCAAAATAGCGATTCTCTTTTCTATATTCAAACATTTTTTCTTTTTCCTTATTTTAAATCGTTTTCTTGTAAATACTTGAAACTCATTTCATAAAACTTCTTCTTGTTCAAGATAGGGAGAAGATTTGAAAGAATTTCCTCTTCATTTTCAAAACTAGTAGCCAAATATTTCCAGATATTCTTCATGCGTCCTAAGACATAAAAATTGCTTACAGAGTATTGTTCAAAAGCTTGAAAAAGGTCTTCATACCAGTTTAAAAGTTTTGTTTTGCAAATAATATCTTTCTTTCCCCCCTTGATAAACCAGGGAAGAAAAGGATTCATTAATATTCCTCGACCAATCATCCAACTATCTATTGTGGGGAATCGGCATTGCAGTCTTTTAAAGTCGTCAATGGTGAAAATATCTCCACTATAAGTTATGGGTATTCTTAAATCTGTTATCGCATCAGCCACAACATTGAGATTAACTTCACCTGTATACATCTGACTAGCTGTACGAGGATGGATAATTACTTTCTTAATAGGATAACGGTTGAGCACTTGGATCAGATGATTAAATTCTGAATAATCTTCCCGACCAGCCCTAAGCTTTACAGTTAAATCTTGATTTTCAAGTTTTCTAAAAATCATCTCCAATATTTTATCTATCTGATTAGGATATTGTAATAGTCCTGCTCCTCTTCCTTTATTCATAATTATTCTGGCCGGACAAGCTAAATTTAGGTTAATCTCAGTATAACCCCAATAGTAGAGAAATTCGCAAGCACCAATGAATGATTCTTGATTATGATTGAGAAGTTGAGGAATTATCCGCATTCTTTGATCTACAGGATGTAAATCTGTAAATGATTTACTTGAAATCTTGTTACCATCCGATAGACTTATAAAGGGTGCTATTGCATAATCAAAATAAGGAAAGTACTTTTGATAGATATTCCTAAATTTATTATCAGTTATAGCTAATAAAGGAGCCATTACTAATTCCATGTTTTCTCCAATCTTTACAGTATTATTCTTGATACCATTAAATTTATCACTCATTATTCGTTAAGTTATTTTTTTTAATTCTTATAATTTACTATAAAATCTTCAACACAAAAACACTAAACTCTCACAAAACCACGAAAATTATCTCTTTATTAACCCGAATGGTGCAGTAAAACTTTGAAGAAGAGTGCAGATTCTTTTAGCAAAATAACTGGTTCTCTCTCAAGTAAAGTGGGTATCAGGTAGAAAAAAAAAATCTCCCTAGAAACAGATTTCTGCAAATAAGAGATAAGGCCTCTTCTGTCGGACGGTGGAGATTTTCTCCGCCATTAGCTGAAAGCTAATAAGAAGAAGTTACCT
>JAEKNW010000314.1 GCA_016838885.1 Candidatus Cloacimonadota bacterium | reverse complement strand
ATAATAATATAATCGGAGGAATAAAGATGAATTTTGCAGTTTTAAAAGGAGCAGCATATTGTTTAGTGCATACTCCAGACATGATCTTACACAATGGAACTACACAAACAGTTGAAAAACATACTAACCCGGATTCTGAATACTTAAAAAACATCAGAGACAGCTATAGAACTTATGAAGAAGTAGTAAACTACGGACCTAACCAAACTTATATCGGAAACATTAATCCTGCTCAATTAAAAGAAATCGGGATGCCATTTGTAGGTAAAGATGTAGAAGGTGCTTCAAACAAAGGTAAATTCGGAGAGATCTTAGCACAAAAAGAATTCATCGTAATGGTTAAATTAGCTGACGTTTTTGACTTAGTATTATTAGAAGAAAAATTCTTAGCTGACGCAGTAGAAGCATATAGAAACTATGAGTTCTATACAGAAGCTGACGAAGCTCAGTTAAGTAAAGGTCATGAATTTTCTGTAATCGAAGCTTTAGTAAAAAAAGAAGGAGCAGAAGGATTATACCATGAAGATAAATTAGTTGGATGTGTAAAGAGAGCCCATGATGTAGACTCTAACTTAAGTTCACATGTAATATTTGAAAACTTAGTTGTAAAAGCATCTGGAATCTTAGCATTTAAAAACTTAATTGCAAGAAACAACATCGATCCTACAACTATTGACTATGTAATCGAATGTTCAGAAGAAGCTTGTGGAGATATGAACCAAAGAGGCGGAGGAAATTTTGCTAAGGCTATCGCAGAAGCAGCTGGAGCAGTAAATGCAACTGGTTCAGACCTTAGAGGTTTCTGTGCAGCACCTACTCATTCATTAATCAATGCAGCTTCATTGGTAAAAGCTGGAACATACAAAAACGTTGTAATCGTTGCAGGTGGAGCTACAGCAAAATTAGGAATGAACGGTAAAGACCATGTTAAGAAAGATTTACCTATCTTAGAGGATACATTGGGAGCATTTGCTGTATTAATCTCTGAAAATGACGGAGTTAGCCCAGTAATCAACACTGATTTCGTAGGAAGACATACTGTAGGAACAGGATCTTCACCTCAAGCAGTTATCTCATCATTAGTAATCGAGCCATTAGAAAGAGCTGGATTAAAAATTACAGATGTAGATAAATACTCAGTAGAGATGCAAAACCCAGATGTTACAAAACCAGCAGGAGCAGGAGATGTACCAGAAGGAAACTACAAGATGATCGGAGCTTGTGGAGTTAAGAAAGGTCATATTGAGAAAAAAGAAATGAAAGATTTCGTTGTAAATAACGGAATGGTTGGATGGGCACCTACACAAGGTCATATCCCTTCAGGAGTACCTTACTTAGGATTTGCTATGGATGAATTAACTACAGGTGACTTAAACAGAGTAATGGTAGTTGGAAAAGGATCATTATTCTTAGGTAGAATGACTAACTTATTCGATGGTGTGTCTATCATGGTAGAGAGAAACACAGGTGTTACAGAGGAAGCTGGTTCAGTTTCTAAAGACGAAATCAATAAGATGATTGCAGAAGCTATGAAAAACTTTGCCTCTCAATTTTTAGGTTAAGGGGGGATTTTTATGTCTTTAGATATTAAAAAAATGATAGGTGAAAGCTTTTTAGATATAGCCAATGCCATGGAAACAGGGACATTTGGTAAGAAAATATGTGTGGGAATAACTACAATAGGTAGTGAACACGGAGTAGAAAACATCGTTAAAGGTGCTGAAAAAGCTGCTTTAAGTGGTGACTTCGATGTAGTTTTAATCGGACCTAAGGTAGAAACAGCTTTAAGAGTTGTAGAAGCTAATACAGAGGAAGAAGCACATAGAAAAATGGAAGAATTAATCGACTCAAAAGAGATCAATTCAGCTGTAACTATGCATTATAGCTTCCCAATAGGAACTTCTACAATAGGTAGAGTAGTAACACCTGCCTTTGGAAATGATATGTTAATAGGAACTACTACAGGAACATCAGCTACTAACAGAACTGAAGCTATGTTTAAGAACTCACTTTATGGGATAGCAACAGCTAAAGCAGTTGGAATAGCTAATCCTTCAGTTGGAATCTTAAATGTAGACAGCTCAAGAGCTGTAGAAAGATCACTTAGAAAATTAGCTGACAATGGATATGCAATTAACTTTGGTGAATCTAAAAGAGCCGATGGCGGGACTATCATGAGAGGAAATGACCTTTTAATGGGATCATCAGATGTAATGGTAACAGACAGTTTAACAGGAAATATTCTTATGAAGATGTTTTCTTCTTATTCAACAGGCGGGTCTTATGAAGCAACTGGATACGGATATGGTCCGGGAGTATCATTTGATATGAAGAGAACTATATTAATCTTATCTAGAGCATCAGGAGTACCTGTAGTAGAAGGAGCAATAAAATATGCTGCTTTATTAGGGAAAAATGATCTTGCTGCAATAGTAAGCAAAGAATATGAGATGATAAAAAAAGCAGGATACGAAGAGATCTTAGCTAGTTTTGTTGAAGCACCTAAAAAACCAGTAGAAGAATTTGTAAAACCTGAAAAAGAAGTAGTAACAGCGCAAGTATCAGGAATAGATATTATGGACTTAGATGATGCAGCATTAGAACTTATGAGAAA
>JAEKNW010000313.1 GCA_016838885.1 Candidatus Cloacimonadota bacterium | reverse complement strand
TTCAGCATCTTACCCTGGGCTAAACTATTTAATCCCTTTCAGGGATATATGATGAATCACTATATTAGTGAAATATTCTCATTTTCCTATATTATTTCCTCCAGACTTGAACTTGAGCCATATATTATATGCCTTCAGATTCTGTAACTTATTTTGCTAAAAGAATCTAGCACTCTTCATCTGTGATACGTAGCTTTAGCGAAGTATTATCAAAGTTCTACTACACCATTCGGGTTTAACGAAGGGAGATGGGCATCCTGTCCGTCCCAAGTTGTCGCTTGGAAGCGGATGTGGGCATCCGCACTTCCAGAGAAGAGGCAATATCATCAAATAACTTGTCAAAAAAGCGTAACTAATTAAATTAGTTTAAAGAGTAAATATTATGACAAAAATAAAATACATACTAGTAATTTTCCTAACTTATATTTCAGTGTTAATGGGCACTGAATGGACCATTCTAATTTATATGGCAGCCGATAATGGATTGCATGAATATGCCCTAGCCGACTTAGCTGAGATGGAGCTATCTCTCTTTAGTCAAGAGGCCAATATTATAGTACAGATGGATGGAGATTCAAACAGTGATTTGCCTGGAACATATAGATATAAGATAAGTCCAAATCCTGAGGCAGGAATCCAGTCCACTGTTCTAGCAAATTTAGGTGAAATGGACTCCGGTTCTTATCAGACCTTAAAGTCTTTTGTAGAATGGGGTTTTGATAGATATAAATCAGACAGAAGAGCTTTGATTATTTGGTCTCATGGTAATGGTTGGTCTAAGCAAGAGCTCTGCGGCAAAGGAATTGCGCCTGATAACAGTAGCGAGAATTTTATTAGTATGTCTGAGCATCAGATGCAGGTGGCGCTGAGTAATGTTGAGCTTGATATCTTAATCTATGATGCCTGTAATATGCAGACCATAGAAAATCTGGTTGAGTTAAAAGGTAGAGCAGATTATGTAATTGGATCTGAAGCTACTGTTCCTTCCACAGGTTTACCCTATGCTCAAATCTTTGATTATTGGTCGGAAGCGACTAATCTGGATAGTCTTGTAGTTAATATTCCCAAGATTTATGTTGATTCCTATCGTCCGGGTAACTTATATAATCCAGGTCCATATTTGCGACAAGTTACATATTCAACTGCCAAGATGGAGTATTTAGACGGCTTTGAATCTGCACTAAATGAATATTTAAATAAGTGGAGTGATTATCCGGAAGAGTTTCAGGAGGCAAGAAAGGAGATAAATGAGTTTGGTCTTAGTTTCACTGATGTTGATCTTAAAGAGCTTTTAGAGTATTTAGGAGAGAATAGTGATAATCAAGACTTAGTTAATGATAGTAATAGCTTAGGTCAAAAGTTGGAGGAAGTTTTTATCAGTTATGACTCCTCTTCCTATAATTACAAGGTTGGACCTGCTTCTTTTTGGTTTCCTAGGTATTCTTACCAATTTACTAACAACTGGCCAGTCTACCGGAACTTAAATTTTGCTCAAGGCAGAATAGGTAAATTTATTAATAAATTCTTAGGTCCTGATTTAATTCCTCCTTTTCCTTTTGAAATCACAAAGTCATTGGTTCTTAATGAAACTATCTTTATAGAATGGGAAAATCATAATGATCCTGATCCTTTAACTTATTATCTTAATTTCGAGTACTCTGATAATTCTAATCAGGTCATCACGCTTTATGATGAAGGAGGGTATGAAGGAGTTGTTAAGCTCAGTGGGGAATTTTATCTAGTTGCTGAGGATGCTTCTGAGAATAGAGTGATTAGTGAGAGAGTAACATTTAATCTTCCTGAGAATTATGGAGAATTATATCTTGCCCCTAATCCAATAAGAAATATGGAGGATGGACAGATAATAATCTATGATCGTGAGATAGGGGGGAAAGAGGCCGAATTTAGCATATTTTCAATATCTGGAGCTAGGATAGGTAATCGAAGAATTAAGCTTCCTGCAGGTTTAAATGAGCATAAGATAAAGCTAAATGAAGTTACCGGGGCTCAGCTAAGCTCTGGGGTTTATATTTGCATGGTTAAAATTGGGAATAAGCAATATAAAACTAAATTCGCTATTGAATATTAAGTAAAAGTTAATTAATTATTAAGAAATCTAAATACTTTTCTTAAAGTTCAGAAGTATAAAATTTTTAAATATATGAAAAAGAGATAGTTATTAAATTGTGGATAAAAAAAATAATGTTAAAATGTGGAAAAGATAGGATGAAGATGTCGTAATTGTGTAATTATTAAAGATCTACCTCATTGTGGATAATGTGGATAAGTTGTGGGTAAGTGATACAAATGTTGATTTCTGGTATTTGTAAGTGCAAGAAAGATAAAGAGATAAAATATATGTGGATAATGTGCATAAGCTAGTGTAAGTGTTGATTAATCCCTCTGTGGTTTAATTTTTAAAAGGGCTTAATTAGTGCACACTTTTATTTATTACCCATATTTTTGGAATTGACTTATTGCTTGCATGCAGGACAATATCATTAATATTTTAATAAGGCCTCTTAAATCCCGAAGGGATTTAATACTAACAAGCTTACAGCTTGGGGCGGAGAGAATCTCCACCGTCCGACAGAAGAGGCTTTGTTACCAATAAA
>JAEKNW010000312.1 GCA_016838885.1 Candidatus Cloacimonadota bacterium | reverse complement strand
GGGTTTAATAAAAGTATAAATAATGTATATAATAAGTCTTTGGTATATAAGATTTTATTTAACCCTTTCAGGGTAAGGTTTTGTTTATCATCAATACCCTGGGTTGCAATCCCTTCAGGATTTTACCCCGGGCTAAACTATTTATCCCCTTTGGGGATTTAACCCGAATGATGCAGTAGAACTTTGATAATACTTCGCTAAAGCTCTATTGCACCATTCGGCTTTAATATTTGTGTTTATTTGTGCCGTTTGTGGCTAAAGTCTATTATTTTAATAGCATTACTTTCTTAATATCTACCTTATCTTGAGTTTTCATTTTACTAAAGTAGATTCCTGAAGGTAAGTCATTACCGGTATTATTATCACCCTGCCATACTACTTGGTGGAAGCCTTGGGCTTGAATACCTAGATCAAAAGTTTTTACTAACTGTCCTTTGATATTATAAATATCAATAGTAACAGGCGAGTTTACTTCTAAGGAATACCTAATAGTAGTTGTAGGATTAAATGGATTTGGATAGATTGATACTAAGCCGGTAACAAGAGGGATATCAACAGTTCCATTATAATCTGTTTCAACTTGGATGATTGCCGGACCATAGAAAGAATTACTGCCATCATAATCAAGCATTTGAATCCAGTAGTAGTAGATACCGTTAGCACTTATAGTGTTGTCTATATAGGAATATGTTTGAGTCTGACTTGTATTAGTTCCCGGAATAAAGGTATCTAACATAATCGCAGTATCTAATGAGTTTTCAACATTACGATATAATCTGTAACCATCTAAATCACTCTCAGATTGTGTTACCCATTGAATCATTACATTATTGCTACTGTGATTAAAGGCATTAAAGGTAGATAATTGAACAGGTAGGGTTTGATCACCGTCTAAACCAATTGTTAATTCTCCTTTAGAAGATTTTAAGTTCTGTGGGAATGTATAGACAAATGTTGCACTTCTGGTGTCTCCATCGATTTGTACAAGTTCATTAGCAATGATATTTCCAGTAGGTGCACCATATAAGACTGGTTTAGTCGAACCCCAAGCATAACTGTTATCTTCTGAAGCATCCCAATAGAAAGTTATTGTCTTCTGTCTATTTGTAGGAGTAGTATCAGCAATGTTTCCTGAAATATTCCAAGAACGGTTAATGTAATTAGGGAAGAGAGCTGAAACACTTGTGCTTGCACTATAGTTATCAATATTAAAATCAGTTTTTGGCCATGCTAAACGTTTAACGCTTGGAGATTGAAGACCATCAACTACAATACTGGTTGGAACATCATAGTTACCCGATGTTATGGTTAATAAACCATTTATGGCAATACTATCTGGAAGTGTAACTCCTGCAGAATTATCAATTGTAAGATTATAAACAGAAGTGATACCGCTAGTTACAGATTGAGCAGATGAACCATTGAAAGTGATTGTAGAATTTTCATTACCAATAACTTTTGTTGTTTCATCAATATTCAATGTACCAGTAACAGTTAAATATCCATTTATTATTAAATCATCTATATCAGCATTTTCATCGTCAAGATCATCACCTGGGTTATTAACAACAGTTAAAGTCACTCCATCCTCAATAACTAGACTTCCATTTACAGTAGTTGCACTTAAGTTAGAATCACCATTGAAAGTGATTATAGAACCTGTTGCACCAACTAAAGTAGCTGATTGACCAATATTCAATGTGCCTGATACTTCTAATTCGCCACCATCAGCAATTACTAAGTCATCACCAGCTTTATTCTCAACATTTAAAGTTCCACCATCAGCAACAACAAGTGTACCTTCTACAGTAGTGCTACTAATAAAAGCATCATTAGGACTCTGTAAAGTAATAGCATCGTCAGATAGGACTTTAATAGATACAGAGTTTGTATAATCAGGTTTTAGCACTGATTCTGAATACGTTCCATCCACTGTAGCTGATTTTTTCCAATTAGATGCAGTTGAGAAAGAACCACTTGTTTGAGATTGGAAATAGAAAATTGATGAAGGCGAACTTTTTAGAGTTGGATAACCATCAGATGTAAAAGTCCAAACAGCTGGATCCCAGTTACTAAATACGTCAGTACCAGTTAAATCATCAGCTGTTCCATAAGTATTAACAGAACTATTAGCTTGACCTCCAGCACCCGTGATAGCTGAGCCACTTAAATAATAAGAATCTTCGAGAGACCCTGTAGCATTAGTTCCACCTAATCCGGGAGGGAGATTACCTGAAACTCTACCGGTAATCGGGCCATAACCACCTTCCCATGAACCAGAAATATTCTGAGTAACGCTTCCTGTGGCATAAGATCTGAAAATAGCCCCACCAATAGTACAGCCGGCTAAACCACCTACTCTATCACCGCCACTTACATCACCTAAGGCATAAGAATCTTGAGTTATACCATTCTCATTACAACCAACTAAACCACCATATTTGATGTTGTAGGGGTTGTTATTGTCATCAGTATTTAATGCTTGATTTGTTGGGTGAGTCGAAGCAACGGTTACATTAGCATCCTACGTTCCCGAAATTTATAACGAGGGATATTTCATACCCAGTTTCTCGTAGAGATCTTTTTGCTTTTCAGTAATCTCTCCGATTACCCGTCCTTGTC